>CAZPCU010000016.1:0-14258 GCA_964585075.1 uncultured Rhodobacterales bacterium | reverse complement strand
CGCCCAGCATCCGGCTCAGGTGCCGCGCGATGCGCGCCTTGCCGGCGATGGGCCCACGCGCCCAGTCGCGCCAGTCCGACAGCGCCAAGGTCAATCCGATGGAGCCGAACGCCAGCAGAATCACCGGCTGCGCGCCGCTACCCGCCAAAACGCCCTGCGCGCCCCAGCCGAGCATCCCGAGCCCGGCCAGCGCCATCACCGCGCCGCCGGCATGGTCGAGGCGCCGGGGCCGCCCGTCGCGCAGCATCGCCGCGCGCCAACCGGTGAAGACGAGGTAGAGGCTGAACACCCCGACCGCGAAGAGGAACGGGTTCGGGTGCACAACCGCCAGCACCAGCGCGCTGAGCCCGACGAAGGCCATGGCCAGCGTGTAGATATTGCCCGAGCGCCGGTGCAGCCGGCCGCCCTTGGCGCTGCCGACAGCGATGCCGGCCGCGGCCAGCGCCGCGACGCCGGCCAGGATGTGCAGGAACAGGATCGTCTGGATCATGGGTCGATACCTCCGATGCGGGGTTGCGATGCGCCGGGGGGTAGCGGCACAGCCCCGCGCCGGGCCAGCGAAGGTACGGAAACGGTTGGGAAATTGCGCGAACGGCATGGTATGATGCGTTCACGATGCGCGAACGACTTGCCCGCCTTTCCCTGCGACTGGGCCCACCGATCGGCGTGGGCCTCGTGCTGGGACTCATCGGACCGTTCGGGACGTTCGACCTCATGCCGACCGCGCCAAGGCTGGGCTATTGGCTCGCGGTCATCTCCGTGAACTGGCTTCTGGCCGATGCCGTCCTGCGGCGCTTGGATGCCGTGGCGGGCGACCGGCTGCCGGTGCCACGGCTCACGGTGCCGCTGGTCGGCGCCTGCCTCGTGGCCGTGCCCGCGACCGGCGTGGTGGCGCTGGCGAACGGGCTGTCGGGGATCGGCTGGCCCGACAATGTCGCCGTCCTTTACGGGCGGGTGTTGCTGCTGCTCGCCGCGATCTCGCTGCCGGTCTACACGTGGGAAGACATGCAGGAGCGGATTGCGGCCATGCCGGTTCCCGCCAGCTCGGAGGGCGTTCCGTCCAATGCCGCCCTGTCAGAGACCGAAACCCGGCAACCGGCCGGTGACGGCCTGTCGCTCTTCGCGGCGCGCCTCTCCGCACCGCTCGTGGGACGGATGCTTTGCCTCGAAATGCAGGACCACTATCTCAAGGTGCACCATGCGAACGGCTCGGAAATGATCCTGTGCCGCATGGAGGATGCCGCGCGCGAGTTGGGCAGCCTCGGCCGCCGCGTGCATCGCTCCTGGTGGGTGGCCACCGATGCCGTGGAGCGCGTCGAACGTGACAGCCAGCGCACCCTCCTGCGCCTGACCGACGGCCGCCGCGTGCCCGTGGGCCGCTCCTTCCGCCCCGAACTCAAGGCCGCAGGCTGGCTGTGATCGCTCGCCGTCATGAACATCCAGAGCGTCCAGCTGTCCAAGCGGCTGCGCGACGGGCGCCGCTGGCGTCAGCAGTCTCGGGATGCGTCCGCTCGTCGTCGAGCACAAACCGGCGGCGCAAGCGGGGTCGGCAAAGGATTTGCAAATACTGCCGGCGGCAAGCAGCGGAACTGCTTGCCGACGATTCCGAGATGTAGAGACACTCGCAAAAGTCAAGAAGGTGCCGCCGATAGTGTCCCGGGGCGTGGTGTAGGAGCGCCGACCTTCGGAGAGGTCCGAGCCTGATCAGGTTGCCACGGCGGGCAGCCTGACGTCAGCGGCCTTGAGGCATGTCCGCCTGTCGTAGACTACAGCAGGGAATTCCAGGCGCGCGGCCGAGGAGCTGGCCCTGCTACCGGAGGGATCGGCGGTCGCGATATGCTCGCGGACTAGGCGGTGACGCAGCAGCAGACGCGGGTGTGCAACGGCAACGCGCTCACTGCTGCAGGACGCCGATAACGATCAGACCGCCCAGTATGGTCGCGAGGACCAGCCGGTAGACCACGAAGGGGAGGAAGCTCGCTTTCCTCAGCCACGCCAGCAGGCCCGCAATGGCCGCGAAGGCGCTGGCGAAGGCGAAGGCGAAGACCGCGACGACGAGCGCATCGGTCTGGAGAGCGGCGTCGCCGCTTTGCCAGAGATCGGCGGCCCGAGGTTTCCGGCGGCCGCCGTGGTTGGAATCGACCGTAGCAGGGAAAACCGCGCGGCATCGGTGCGTCGCAGGCCATCTACCGGACGCGCCGGCCCGCCCGTTCAATCAGGCGCGGGGTCGCCGGGCGGGCGGAAGACAGAAAGCAGGGCGAAATGGGAAATCCCCTTGGATCGGGATCGCGGGCCGAGGTGCGGCCGACCCGGACAGCTCCGGGCCGGCCGCGACGGTCGGATCAACGGGCGAGGTCGAGGACCATCCGTCCCTCGATCTGGCCCTGTCTCATCCTGTCAAAGATCGCGTTGATGTCCTCCAGGGGGGCCGCATCGATCGTGGCCTTCACCTTACCGTCCCCAGCGAAATCGAGCGACTCCTGAAGATCGAGCCGGGTGCCCACGATCGATCCGCGAACCGACACCCCGTTCAGCACCATACCGAAGATGTTGATCGGGAAGTCCCCCGGGGGTAGTCCATTTAGGACCACGGTCCCGCCACGGTCGACCATGCCGATCGCCTGCTCAAACGCCTTTTCTCCGACCGCGGTGACGAGGACTCCTTGAACGCCACCGCCCGTTTCCCGAACGACCTCAGCTGCTGGGTCCGCCGAGGTCCGGGCGTTCACCGTGATATCGGCCCCGAGGCGCTTTGCGAGATCGAGCTTGGCGTCATCGATATCGACGGCAACGACATTCAGCCCCATGGCGACGGCGTATTGCACCGCCATGTGACCAAGACCCCCGATGCCCGAGATCGCCACTGTATCGCCAGGCCTGGTGTCGGTCATCTTCAGACCCTTGTAGACCGTGACGCCTGCGCAAAGAACCGGTGCGATCTCGTTGAAATCGACATTCGCAGGCAGGTGGCCCACGTAGTCGGGGTCGGCAAGAACGTAATCTGCGAAGCCGCCATTCACCGAATACCCGGTGTTCTTCTGGCTCTTGCAGAGCGTTTCCCAACCGCCGAGGCAGTGCCGGCAATGGCCGCATGCAGTATAGAGCCACGGCACGCCGACCCTGTCGCCTTCCTTGACGTGCTGGACGCCCTTGCCGACGGCAGACACGTATCCCACGCCCTCGTGACCGGGAATGAACGGCGGCTGGGGCTTGACCGGCCAGTCACCCTCGGCGGCGTGCAGATCGGTGTGGCAAACGCCTGAGGCATGGATCGCCACCTGGATCATGCCGGGTTCGACTTCGGGAACCGGCACTTCATCGATGGACAGCGGTGCACCGAATTCACGGACCACGGCGGCTTTCATTGTCTTGGCCATATTCTCCTCCCCAAAAGAAACCGAGCTTTTTGGGATTGTAGCTGACAAGCATGTTCTTGGTCTACTGGTAGTGGTCGAGCATCATCTTGTGGTTCTCCCGCCCGATGCCCGACTGCTTGTAACCGCCGAAGGCCGCATGGGCGGGATAGGCGTGGTAGTTGTTGACCCAGACCCGCCCCGCCTCGATGGCGCGGCCGAGTCGATAGGCGCGGGTGCCGTCGCGGGTCCAGACACCGGCGCCGAGGCCGTACATGGTGTCATTGGCGATGGCGAGCGCCTCTTCCTCGGTCTTGAAGGTGGTCACGGACACGACCGGGCCGAAGATTTCCTCCTGGAAGACGCGCATCTTGTTGTGACCCTTGCGGATCGTGGGCTGGATGTAGAAGCCATCCGTCAGGTCGCCGCCGAACATCGCGGCACCGCCGCCGGTCAGCACCTCTGCCCCTTCCTCGACGCCGATGGTCAGGTAGGACATGATCTTGTCCTGCTGCTCCTGGCTGGCCTGTGCGCCGACCATGGTTTCCATCGCGCGCGGGTCGCCCTGCTTGATCGCTTTGACACGCTCTATGCAGCGGGCGATGAACTCCACGTAGATGTCCTCCTGGATCAGGGCGCGGCTTGGGCTGGTGCAGACCTCGCCCTGGTTGAAGGCGAAGAGGACGATACCCTCGACCACCTTGTCGAGATAGGCATCATCCTCCGCCATCACGTCGGAAAAGAAGATGTTGGGCGATTTGCCGCCCAGTTCCAGCGTGACGGGGATCAGGTTGACCGTCGCGGCCTCCATGATCTTGCGGCCCGTTTCGGTCGAGCCCGTGAAGGCGATCTTCGCGATGCGCGGACTGCGGGCCAGCGCCGCGCCGACCTCGGCGCCGTAGCCGTTGACGATGTTGAGCACGCCATCGGGAAGCAAATCGGCGATGACCTCCGCCAGCACCATGATCGCGGCGGGGGTCTGCCCGGCCGGTTTCAGCACGATGCAATTGCCCGCAGCCAGCGCCGGGGCCAGTTTCCACGCCGCCATCAGGACCGAGAAGTTCCACGGGATGATCTGCCCCACGACGCCAAGTGGTTCGTGGAAGTGATAGGCCACGGTATCGTGGTCGATCTCGCTCATGTTGCCTTCCTGGCCACGCAGGACCCCCGCGAAATCGCGGAAGTGATCGACGGTCAGCGGGATGTCGGCGCCGGTGGTTTCCCGGATCGGCTTGCCGTTGTCCCAGGTTTCTGCCGTGGCGATCAGATCGAGGTTCTCCTCGATCCGGTCGGCGATCTTCAGCAACAGATTGGAGCGGTCCGAGGCCGAGGTCTTGCCCCAGGCGTCTTTCGCCGCATGAGCCGCATCGAGGGCCAGTTCCAGATCCTCGGCAGCGGAGCGCGCCACTTCGCAGACCTTGGCACCGGTGATCGGCGTGATGTCGTCGAAATACTGGCCCTTCACGGGCGCAACGAACGCGCCGCCGATGAAGTTGTCGTAACGGATCTTGAAGGGCGAGGTGTATTCGCCCGAGACTTGCGTCATTTCATTCATGAGCTGTCCTCCACTTGTCCCGGTCATCCGCCGGGATGGAGACAGACAGGCTGCACCGGGCAGCGGCCTCTCTGATCCCGCGCGCCTCCCCGCTGTCGTATTCCCGGATGACGTAGCGGTCTGGCATTTGGCAGCCACGGTCGTCCAGAGCCTGTCAGTCGGCGACGATGTCGTGGAGATGACGAACGTGTTGCAGGTTATGCCCCGCGACGAAGACGGGCCAGTCTTCGACCTCCGACCAGCCCGAGATGAAGACGAAGTCGAGCCCCGCCCGGCTGGCAGCGGCGTGGTCGTAGCGGCTGTCGCCGAGGAACAGGGCGGGATGCGCGATCGTGCCAGACGCCAGTTCCCGCGCGAGGATCGTGTCCTTGCTGTCGGGGCTGCCGAAGATGCCGCCGTCGAACAGCCCGTCCAGCCCGCGCGCGGCAAAGATATCGCGCAGCTCGGCCTGATCACCGCCCGAGACGATGCACCAGCGCGCCCCCGCCGTGGCCGCGCGCAGCGCCGCGAGCCCCTCGGCCACGGCGCAGCTCATCAGCCCGGCGCGCACCGCCGCCGCATAGGCCGACAACAGCTCCTCCAGCCCCGGCCCGTCGCGCCCCGGCACGGCGCCGGGGGCGTGTTCGGGCAGAATGGTGTCCAGGAAATGGGCGAATTTCCGATGCCGCGAGATGCCGCCGTTCGCGACGTGATGCGCCACCAGCGCCGCGGCCGCAGCCTCCCCCCAGGGCAGGGCCGCGGCGCGGAACGCCTCGGTCTTGATCCGGTTGGAATCGAGCACCACCCCGTCGCAGTCGAACACGAGGGTGGTGTAGGCCTCAAGCGTCATGCCGCGCCGCGCGCCCGCAACGCCGCTTCGACCTTCGCCACATCCTCGGGAACATCGACGGCTAGGCTGCCGGGGCGGCATTCGTACATCAGGATGCGGCGGTCGAGTTCGAGAAAGCGCAAGATCTCGATGTCCTCGCATTTCTCCAGCGCGCCCTTGCGGCCGAAGGCGGCATAGGCGGCCAGCTCCTCGCGGGTGAAGCCGTAGATGCAGACCTGCTTCATGTAGCGTGTGGGCGCATTCCTTGCCTCCTTGAAGCCGGGAAGAGGCGTGCGGGACATGTAAACCATGACGCCGGTTTCGGTCGCGATCACCTTGGGAATGTTGACCGAGGTAGGATCCTCCTCCGGGCCGATCCAGCAGAAACCGTTGAGGATCATCTCCGGCCATTCGGCCTTCAGCGAGATGCAGCGGCGTATGTCCTCAGGCTCCACGAGTGGCTCGTCACCCTGGACATTGACGTAGATGTCGTAGTCGATCATCGCCGCGGCTTCGGCCAGCCGGTCGGTGCCGGTCAGCGCCTCGGGGCTCGTCATGAGCGCCGAAAAGCCCGCCGCGCGTACCACGTCTGCGATGCGGGTGTCCTCGGTCGCGACATACACGTGTTCCTGCCCCACGGCGCGTGCAGAAAGCTCCGCCACCCACAGCACCATGGGCTTGTCCAGAAGCGGCACCAGCGGCTTGCCGGGAAAGCGGGTCGAGGCATGGCGGGCGGGAATGATCACGCAGGCGCGCATGGCGGTCTCCATCGGGGCTCAGAGGCCGTAGAGGCTGCGGGCGGGCAGGCCCTTGTAGCTGGTGGGGGTGATGGAGGCGAGCTGTTCACCGGCCCCCGAGGCGGCGAAGGCGGCGAACATCGCCTCGACCTCGTCATTCCGCCGATCCCCCGCCGGATATCCATCAAATCCCGCCATCAGGATGCGCTCGGCCTGCCCGCTGGTCGCCGCCGCCAGCGCATAGGCCAGCACCAGCGAGGTCGGCGCGATGCAGTGGGTGTCGTGGAAGGCGAAGCGGCCGGGCTCGATGCCGAGGCCGAAGTCGAGGAGCTCCTTGTCGCCCAGCTCGGCGCGCAGGGAGTCGGGCAGCATGGAGGCCGGGGTGATCAGCGGCTGCGGCAGGCGGGCGTGGGTCTCGGCATCGGCCCGCAAGCGGACGGGATGGCAGGCGATGCGCAGGTCGATCAGGTCGGGCGCGATCGCCTCCTGGGTGTTGAGGGCGATCACCAGCGGCCGGGTGCGCCGGATATGGGCCTCCAGCGCCGGGCGGTGGGCGGCCACGCCTGGCCCGGTGCCGAGGATCAGCACCTCGCGCCCCGCCATCAGCCCGGCCGGCTTCCAGCTGCCGCGCGGTTCGCCGCGATAGAAATGCCGCGCCCCGTCCAGCGTGTCGAAGCTGAACTTCTTGCCGCCCTCGGCGCGCAGGTGGTCGATCACGGCGAGGATGTCTTCCTCGTCGTAGCGGGCATCGCCCAGCATCTCCTGGATATAGGTGGGGTGGATGCCGTATTTCCCGGCGAGGTAGTAATAGGGGTTGGTGCCCCATCCATACTGCGCCTTCAGCGGGCCGAAGTGCCTGCGGATCAGCGTCATCAGCGGCACGAGGTTGGCGCGCCGGCTGCGAAGCGCCTCGGCCTCGATCGCCAGTTCCTCGGTGCGCGCGTTGCCGGGGCCGCGGCCCATGCCCGTGACGGTGGCGTCGAGCCAGGTCGCGCCCTCCGCCTGCGCGCGCAGCGTGTTGGAGAGCGCGAGGCCCATGTTGTCATGGGTGTGCACGCCGATCGGGCCGTCCCAGCCGTCCCGCAGCCAGCCGATGATCCGGGCGGTGTCGTCCGGCGTCATGCTGCCCATGCTGTCGGCGAAGTAGAGCACCTCGACGGGGGCGTCCTCTGGTGTCCCGCCCAGCCTACCTCAACACGCTCGATGCGCGCCATCTGCGCATCCTTCCGCCAGAACAGATTGCTCCTGTCATCGCTCGCGTTTCGAGCGCTGAATCATGGGCTTACCGCGCAATCAATGGCTCCTGACCCTAAGCTTTGTCTGCCGCGATGTCCTTCAACCATGAAACGGGCGCCAGTTCGTTGGCTTCGAGGAACTCCACGTAGCGCCTCGCGATCGAGCGGCGGTTCTCGTCGAAGGCCTTGGCGTCGAACCGGAACAGATCGGGAAGCTGCTCGCGCGTGATGCCGTTCTGAACGTCCTTCGCCAGCACATATGGCACCATCATCGTCTCACACAATTCGAGCGTGCGGGAGTCATGGGCGATCACCACACCGGGGATGCCTGCCTGCAGGGCGAGCATCACGCCGTGAATGCGCGCGCCGATGACGAAATCGAAACGGCGGTAATGCTCCATCCAGGAGGGGACGTCGAAAAACAGGTTTCCGTGGCGCTCGCTCCAGCGGATGAACTCCTCGAGGTCCATCTCCGGGGCGGCATAGTCTCGGCAGGCGCGCAGGTCGGCCTCGTCCATGAGGCGCGCTTCACCCCGGGTGAGTTGCATCATGGGCAACGCACTTTGCCCGACATAGGAGCCGCCAGTCGCCGTCGCCATCCGGACGAGCGATGCTTCGATCCGAGACAGATGACGCCAGCCTTGATGTCCGGCCGCGACGGCGATGCGTTTGATAGGACGGACGTTCGCCTCGATGACGCGTCCGAGCTCGGGCTCTGGATTGATGAAGAGAGAAGGGCAGCCGAGAACTACAGTCGAGTCCCGGAATCCGTAATGCGCCAACACTTTCGCGGTAAACGCGCCCCGGGCCGAGATGTTTGGCACGCCCTCAGGACCACGTTTCGCAATTTCTCTGACCCAGTGGACCGTGCCCTCTGGAACTTCCGGTATTTTCCCTTCAACGTTGCTCTGCGCGCCAAGTCCGATCATAACGACATTGCAAGTCAACTCTGAAAACTGCCTGGCCGAGCCGGCAAAGTTTACATGCGCTCCCAAATGGTTGGCAGCAGGAAACACCCCGATCCGGCCAGCGCGATTGATTGCATCGGGAATCGTGTTCTTGCTCACCAGCGGCAAGCCCCCACCAAGATGAGAGGCCACGGCATGTTGAAAAACGACGTTTCCCGCATTTCGACCAACATATTCAAAGAGTTGCCTTGACTCCAGCAACGCCGAGTTCACTTGCAAGCGCCCAAACAAAAAAGCCCTGTCGTTCAGTGTATTTGCGACCTGCTTTTCAGTGACTATCTCGGGACGGTCCATATTGAGTCTCTTCCAGTCTTTTCACGCGCGCGTGGAGGCTACTGATCTGACTCTGCATCGAGAACAAGAGCCGTAACAGAAGCTGGTTCATTTTCCATGCGTCAATTTGCGAGTCAGACACCGTCACCTCATCGGCTGCAAGCCCTGGCTGCCCTTGATGGGCAAGAATTACGTTCACACGCGCACGATCCTCGGAAAACTCGCGCCGCAATTCCGCGAAATCCCTTCTTTGGGGTAACAGCTCGACGAGTTCCGGCACAGCAAGAGCGTCCCGATCAAGCAATCCCGTACGACGCAGAAAGGACTCGAACCGATCCGCCCCAACTTCATTGGTGTAACGCCCGTTGAAAACGGCCCAAGCGGCAAGCACCTCCGCCGAAGGGGTGATATTGTCGTCCGAGTTATCCATCGGCGGAGCACCAATGGTCCCATTGAAGTGGGCAACTACATCGCCAACGGCGTCGTAGTTGAAAAGGGCAAACGCGTCCTGAAAGGCGTCCTGCCAAGTCTTTAGCGTCGGATAGAACTCAAAATTTCGCCCTTTACGCCACTCGCTGAAGGGACGAATCGGACCAGGATAGCTTTTGTGCTTTATCCCCCACTGCGCATACGCGCTCTGAATCCACTTGTCGTGGCGCCTCACGTAGCAAATGATTTCGACGGGATAGCCATCGCCCTTCAGCTTCTCGAGCGCCGGCAGGATGTGGGCTCCGCGCCCCCAAATCCACTCGTTGCTCCAGACAGCGGTATGTATGGCTGTGTTCGCCAGCGATTCGAGCTCTGCCCTAAGCGCCGTATAGCATTCCTGCACGGCTTGGGCTGGGTCAAGCTTGAAGAATCTTGGGGAGCCGCCCTTGTACTGCCAATCAACATCGTGTTTTTGATTTGCGTGCTCAAGCATCAGGCCGAGATATTTTATCCCGGCGGCTTCGAGAACGTCTTCATTGGCGCCAAGTGTCTCCTGGATTGACGATGAGCCCGTCTTTCCCGCGCCGATGTGAACGACGAGCTTCGGCTTCGCTTCATGCTGCGTCATGCTGCCGCTTTCTCCAATTCGCGGATCAAGGCCATATGCGCTTCGGCACATTCCTTATACCCGATCGGCCGCGTGATCCCGGCGCGCAGCCTGTCCCACTCGTCCGTATACTCCGCGAGCTTCACCAGCGTCTCGCCCCATGCCCGCGGGTTGGCCACCGGCACATGCACGCCGTCCACGCCATCCGTGATCTTCTCCGCCATCCCGCCGATGTCCGAGCCCACGACCGGCCGGCCCAGCGTGAAGGCCTCCTGGATGACCATGGGCGAATTCTCCCACCAGATCGAGGGGATCACGACCCAATCCGCCCGGGCCATGCGGCTTTTCATCTGGAAGGGCTCGTATGGGCCGATCCATTGCACCACGCCCTCGGCTTCGAGCTTCCCGCGCAGTTCGGCGATGCGGGCCTGGAAATCCTCCCGCTGGTTTTCAAGGTTCGCCCCGTGGATCTCCAGCAGGATCTTGCGGCGCTGCGATTTCCTGAGAAGCGCAAGCCCCTCCAGCAGCACGTCCACGCCCTTGTACGGGTTGACCTGCCCGAAGAAGGCGAACCGGTTGCGGGTCTCGCCCTCGTCGAGCGGGCGCGGCGGCAGCATCTCGTGGTCCGCCTGCCCGTTCTCGATCGTGACGATCTTCTCGGGCGCGATGCCCCAGTCGATATAGCGCCGGCGCAGGAAGTCGGAGGGGGCGACGAACCGATCCACGAGGCGGAAGTAGCTCTGGTAGCGATGCTTGCGCAGCCAGAAGTCCTCGATGCTGCGGTCGGGGAAGCAGCGGTGACAGTCGTCCGGGCTTTCCCGGAAGCAGAGCCGGTGCGTTCCGGGCTTGATCATCTGGCCGTTGTGGAAGCAGATCGCCAGGTATTCGTGCAAGGTCATTACGATGCGGATCGAGGGATCGATCTTCTTGATGACCTGCAGGTATTCAAGGCCGAGATGGACGTAATGGTGCGTGTGCACCACGGTCGGACGCAGTGTGCGGATCAGATCGGCGAAGTTGTTCTGCAGACTGTGCCAGTTGGCGGCCCGCATCCGGAACCAGTCCTGAACCGTCTGTTCCCAGAGGTATTCGTTCTCCCGCCGAAGGGAGATCGCGCCGCTCGGCCCGCGCCGCCTGTCATGCCGGGCGAGAAAGAATGCCGCTTCCACGTCCGCATGTCGGGCATAGGCCTTGAAAAGGTTGTAGGCCGCCCGTTCCCCTCCGCCGAGATGGAAGTCGGGGTGGCCGTGGCCCATGACCAGGATGCGATGCCCTGCCGTCATCCCGCCCGGGCCTCCGGGGTTTTGCTTGTGCGCGTGTCCACCGGCCGCTCGATCAGGTGCTTCCACTTCCGCTCATGCCGGACCGCGTTGCAGATCGTCATGCGGATACGGAACCAGTCCGCCCCGACGCCGGTGAAGGATTGCCGTTCCAGGTGCGTCAGGCTCGCCGCGGGCTGGTAGACCACGCGGTAGCCCCTGCTTCGCGCCGCGAGGCAGAGATCGCTGTCTTCGAAATCACCGATCAGGTAATCATTGTCCCAGCCGCCGATCTCGTCGAACAGGGCACGCCGGATCATGAGGCACGCGCCCGTGACGGCAGGAACCTCGCGTGGTTCGTCGGGGTCGAACTCCGGCGCCGTGCCGGCATTCGGATGCTGGTTCGTCCAGATTCCCCACTGCTCATCGCGGCGAAACTCCATGCCGGCGTGCTGGAGGCTGCCATCGGGGAACAGCAGCCGCGCGCCCACGATGCCGGCGTCGTCGTCCTGCGCGAGAACCCGCAGCATCGCGTCGGCCCATCCGGGTTGCTGCGGAATCACGTCGCTGTTGAGAAACAGAAGGACGTTTGCACTCGCGTGGGATGCGCCCAGGTTGTTCGCTCCGCTGAAGCCACGGTTCGCCGTGCCAGACAGCACCCTGAAGGGAACGTCGAGAAGTTCCGAAAGCCGGTTGGCCTCGCTCAGCACCTCGTTCCTTATGGCCGGATCGTCCACGACGTATATCAGCTCGTATCTCGCCGGGACCTCGGGATCCCTGGAAAGCGCGAGCAACTGGTGCTCCATGAAGTCGTACCGCTTGTAGAGGGGCACGATAATGGACACGTCCGGATCCGCTTGCAGCGTGCCGAAATCCATGAGCTCGGCCGGCAGCTTGTCGAGCTCGGCATTGCGGCGGGCGATCAATGGAGAGAGAACCGGCCAATCGACGACGGGTGCGCGAAGCTGGAACGCCTGGGCCTCTGTTTCAAGGGAAAACAGTTTCTCTGCCGCAAGACGCGGATCCGGCGGAAGGGAATCGACGGCACGCCCTTCATTGACCGTGAACACCCCGTCTTCGGTTGCCATGCGCAGCTGGACGGTTGCACCATGCGGCAGATCGGGAAGATGTGCGATGAAGCCTGCATTCATTCCGCTCCACGGCACATGCCTGAAAGCCTCGAGAATATCGGCACGCGGCCTCCTGAAGGCGTCCGAGAGCCGTACCGACTTGCCGCCGCCCCCCTCAAGCCAGCATACCGTTTCCTCGGGATGAAGGGCCCAGCCGAAGACAACGGCGCCGCCTTCGGGGCTCCGCAACGCGCCCTCCACGAATCCATGATGCCCGATCGGGACACCATCAGTGCCCGGGAAGCTGGCAACGAGTTCACTCCATTCATCGTCTTCGGCGCGAATCTGCTTGAGCCTTTGTAAGTCCCTGCTCCTCAGCTCTGGAAACAATGCCCGTTCGTGCGGCGCCAAGGTCGCGACGGATGAGAAGGTGCGGGTGTGGAGCGTCTCGCCCTCAATGCAAATCTCGAGGGTAATTTCATCCAGCGAATTCAAGTTTCGAGCAGAGAAGCAAAACCCCAGGCCCTCATCGGAGTCAAGCGCGAGCGCTTCAGCCACATCCGGGCGTGCGCCGCGGAAAACTTCCTGTCTTGTTATGGTGCCGTCGTCGACAGTCGAGATTTCCAAGTCATTGGTTGTGGCCCAGCCCACAACATAAATGCGCGACTCTTCGTAGTGAATTTTATCGACAAAAAAACGTACGTCGGCACCATTTGCGTCTTGCAATAGAAGTGGCGTGCGCTCGCCGCTTGTCTCGTTGCCTGCGCCCGGATCCTCTTGGCCATGCGCCCAGTCAGGACTTTTCCTGTTAGTTTGGGCGTTTAGAATTTGCTTCAGCATGCTCCGCGATAGTCCTTTGCATTCCTTTCCGCTCCTCGCGCCAACATGTGGAGAACGATCCGTTTGATGTGCACGTTTCCCGCAAGGCGCATATGCCGTGGGCTTGGTGGTGCCATGCTGAAGAGCTGCTACGAGATCCTGTCAGGTAACCCGACTGCTTCGTCAGCTGCTGAAGGTTCTCTCTACCATTTTTTGCGCAACCTGCAAGGGCGCTCCGCACCCTGAGGTGGTTCGAGGGGCCAGAGGCTGGGTGTTGGCGCGTCGGTAGAGCGTCGGTTCGAGGCCTTCGCGTGTCCTGTTGCCGGCTTTTCGCCTTGATCTTGGACATTCTTTATCGAACTGGCCCACGCCGGGTTTCCTGGATGTGGATGTTCGTTGGGGTCAGGATCCATCGACGGGCAAGCTGGTGCGTGTTTCGCTGCTCGAGAATCGAGCGGTGACATGTCCGATCTGCCCTGGCTGACGCGGGCGCGGATGGAGCGCCTCCGGTCCTTCTTCCACAATGGCCCAGCCGCGGGTCGAAGAGACGCGCGTCCTCTCCGGCATGACCTTCATCAATCGCAATGGCTTGCGCTGGCCCGGTGCGCCTGGCGGGTATGGCCCGGCGAAGACACTCCACAACCGGTGGAAGCGGTGGCGCGAGACAGGCGTCTTCGCGCGGATGTTGACGGAACTGGCGCGCGAGAGCGGTGGAAAACCGGCATCCCGACGATCGGCGCCACGCATCTGAAGACCCATCCGGCCGCATCGAGCCTGGCGTCGAAACCGGGCGCGCGCGGAACAAACCGCGCCGCCTTCGTCGCCGCGTCGCAAACGGCGGATCATGCGGCGCTGCAGCGACGGCGGCGTGTCGCGGGCCGATCCACGCTGGCGGACGGGTGACACGTCCTCGGGGGATGGAGCGCGGCGCATGATCCAGGTCCTGTCCGGCGTCTGGGCGCTTCTGGTCGGCATCGTGCTGATCATGCTCGGCAACGGCATGCATTTCACGCTGATCGGCCTGCGCGGCGGGATCGAGGGGTTCTCGGCCGCCGAGCTTGCGGTCGTCACGTCGGGATACTTCCTCGGCTTCCTCTCGGGCGCGCGCTTCACGCCGACGCTGATCCAGCGCGTCAGCGACCTCG
>CAZPCU010000015.1:0-14260 GCA_964585075.1 uncultured Rhodobacterales bacterium | reverse complement strand
GAGGCGGGCGCGAAGGACGCCGGAGCGTCGCCAAAGGCCGCGCCCCCGGCGCGCGAGGTCGTCGTGCGTAAGGGCGGCTTCTGGTCCATGCTCTTCGGTGGCGCCGTCGCGGCCGCCGCGGGCTTCGGCGCGGCGCAGTTCATAGACCCGGAAGCGATCGGCCTGCCGGGGCGCGGGGGCGCCGAGACGGCGGCCGCGCTGTCCGAGCAGTCCGACAGGATCGCGGCGCTCCAGCAGCAGGTGCAGGCCCTGGGCGAGCGTGCGCCCGATCTTTCGCAGCTCGACGCGCGCATGGAGGAGATGTCCGGGACGCTGGGCGCGCTGCAATCGGACGTGACGCGCCTTTCGGGCGAGATCGAATCGCTTTCCGCCGCGGTCGCGCGCCTGGACGAGATCGAGGCGCGGCTTACCGAGGTCGAGAAGCGCCCGGCGAGCGAGAACGTCGAGGCCGGCGTGATCGAGGCCTACGAACGGGAATTGCAGGCGCTTCAGGACTCCGTCGCCGCGCAGCGGGCCGAGGTCGAGCGGATGGTGGAGGAAGCCACCGCGCGGGAGGCCGACGCGGAAGAGGCGGCGCGCAAGGCGGAAGCGGTCGCCGCTCTCGCGCGGATCGTCTCGGCGATCGACGCAGGCCAGCCCTACGCCGCCGCGCTCGAGGAACTGCGGGGCGCCTTGGACGAGGAGGTGCCGCAGGGGCTCTCCGCTCCCGCCGCCGACGGTGTGGCGTCGCTCGCCGCGCTGCAGGACAGTTTTCCCGACGCCGCCCGCGCCGCGCTCGCCGCCGCGCGTGAGGCCGAGGCGCCGCCCGGGGATGCCGGGGGACGGCTGATGAGTTACCTGCGAGAGGAGCTCAACGTGCGCTCCACCACCGCGAAGGAAGGCGACGACGCCGACGCCGTGCTGTCCCGCGCGGAGGCCGCGGTGCGCGCCGGCGACCTCGCCGGCGCCCTCGGGGAACTGGCGGCGCTGCCCGAGCCGGCCCAGGCCGAAATGGCGGCATGGCAGGCGCTCGCCCGCGCCCGCGTGGACGCCGCAACCGCCGCGGATGCGCTGACACGGCGCCTCAACGAGGAGTAGCCCGCATGCTCTGGTCCTTGGTAAAGATCCTGCTCTTCGTCGCCGCGGTCGCCGCGCTCGCCTACGGCGCGACCTGGCTGCTCGAGGCCGAGGGCGGGATGCAGATCATCGTCGCCGACACGGAATTCACGCTGGGGCCGCTGCATTCGGTGATCGCGCTCGTGCTGCTCGTCGTGGCGCTCTATGTCATCCTCAAGCTCGTCTCGCTCCTGGTGGCGACGCTGCGCTTCATCAACGGGGACGAGACGGCGATCAGCCGGCATTTCACGCGGAACCGGGAGAAGAAGGGCCTCCACGCGATCACCGACAGCCTGACGGCGCTGGCCGCCGGCGACGGGAAGGCGGCCATCGCGAAGGCCCGGCAGGCCGAGAAGTATCTCGGCAAGCCCGAGCTCACCAACATCCTCGTGGCCCAGGGGGCCGAGCTCGCCGGCGACGCGAAGACGGCCGAGGCCACCTACAAGAAACTCCTCGCCGCAGACGGGACACGCTTCGTGGGGCTGCGCGGGATCCTGAAGCAGAAGCTCGCGGAAGGGGATACCGACACGGCGCTGAAGCTCGCGGAGCGCGCCTTCGCGATCCGGCCCCGTAACGAGGAGATGCAGGACACGCTGCTCAGGCTCCAGGCGGAGGCCGGCGACTGGGCCGGGGCACGCAAGACGCTCGCCGCCAAGCTCAAGCATGGTGCGATGCCGCGCGATCTTCACAAGCGGCGCGATGCCGTGCTCGCGCTCTCCGAGGCGCGGGAAGTGCTCGACGAGGGCAGCGACATCAAGGCGCGGGAGGCCGCGATCGAGGCCAACCGCCGCTCGCCCGACCTGATCCCGGCCGCTGTGATGGCGGCGCGCGGCTACATCGAGAAAGGCAAGTCCCGTCACGCCGCGCGGATCCTGAATAAGGCGTGGGGCGTCCGGCCCCATCCCGACCTCGCCGCGGCTTTCGCCGAGATCGCCCCCGACGAAACGCCCTCGGCGCGGCTCAAGCGTTTCGAGCGCCTCGTCCAGGCCAATCCCGGCGATCGCGAATCGAAGCTGCTCATGGCCGAGCTCAACATCGCGGCCGAGGATTTCCCGGCGGCGCGCCGGGCGATCGGGGATCTCGCCGAGACGGATCCCGACACCCGCGTCCTGACCGTCATGGCCGCGATCGAGCGCGGCGAGGGCGCGCCGGAAGAGTTCGTGCGCGGCTGGCTGGCGCGCGCCGTGACGGCGCCGCGCGGCCCGCAATGGGTCTGCGACAACTGCCATGCCGTCGCGGCCGACTGGACGCCGATCTGCCCCAGCTGCGGCGGCTTCGATACGCTGAGCTGGACGCGCCCGCCCGAGCCCGAGGTGACACCCGCCTCCACTGCGGCGATGCTGCCGCTGCTCGTCGGCCGCGGAGGCGGAAGCGGCGAGGTGGCGGAGGCGGAGGTGATCCCGCCGGCCGGCGCACCGCAGGATGCTGCGGAAAGCCCGTCCGAGGCGCGGCCGGGCGACGCGGTCGAGGAGGCGGAAGAGGCCGGCGAGCGCACGCCTGAAACCGTCGGCGAGACGCGAAAATAGCCCTTTCCCGCCGCCGCGCCCGGTGCTAAGAGCCGCCCTCACGGAGCCGGTGTAGCTCAGCTGGTAGAGCACGTCATTCGTAATGATGGGGTCGGGGGTTCGAGTCCCTTCACCGGCACCACCCCTCTTTCGAGACAGTCCTGAGAAACCGTCCGACACATGCGCGCGGGCCATGGACCCGGCGGCCCGTGCCCGCCGAGCGAAACATGCAGCACGTCCCGCGCCATTCGAGATCAGGCGCCCCGCCATCCGGCGGGGCCCGTGACGCTCAGAAGATATCGGCGCCGTTGAGGATGAGGTTGAGGTTGGTGACCTCGTCGAAGATGACGGTGTCGCCGCCGCCGAAATCGAAGCCGAGATCGCCGTCGGGCGCGGTGATCACGTAGTTCCGGAGATCGGCGACGGTGGGGTTCGCTTCGTCGAGAAGCGCCGCGTCCACCGAGACGTTGTCGGCCAGCCCGAACTGCACGACCGTGTCGCTCTCCATGCCGACCCGGAAGACGAAGGTGTCGGCGCCGAGGCCGCCGAACAACAGATCGTCGCCGGCGCCGCCGTCGAGCGTGTCGTTGCCGTTCCCCCCGCGGAGGTTGTCGTTGCCGTTCCCGCCCTCGAGGATGTCCGAGCCGGGGCCGCCGGCCAGCCGGTCGTTGCCGTCGCCGCCGCGGAGCGTATCGTTCGCGAGCCCGCCGTCCAGCGTGTCGTCGCCGGCGCCGCCGTCGAGGAGATCGAAGAAGGCGTTGCCGCTGAGATCGTCGTTGCCGTCCCCGCCGAAGATCGAGTCGCCTCCGGAGAGCCCGCTGATCGTGTCGTCCCCCCCGCCGCCGAGGAGCTCGTCGGCACCCAAGCCGCCGATGATCGAATCATTGTCCGCGCCGCCGTCGATCGTGTCGTTGCCGTTCCCGCCGTTCAGGCTGTCGTCGCCCTCGCCGCCGGAGAGCGAGTCGAAACCGTCGAAGCCGAAGATCGCGTCGTTGCCGGCGCCGCCGGAGATCGTATCGAAGCCGACGCCTCCGTTCATGTCGTCGTTGCCGGCGCCGCCGTCGAGCACGTCGCTTCCCGCGTTGCCGATCAGCGTGTCGGCGCCGTCCCCGCCCTCGAGCGTGTCCGCGCCGCTTTCTCCCCGCAGCGTGTCCGCGCCGTCACCGCCCTGAAGAAGATCGTTCCCGTCGCCGCCCTCGATCGAGTCGTCGCCCCCGGCGCCGTCCAGCGTGTCGTCGCCCTCGAAGCCCCGGATCGTCTCGTCGCCCGCAGTGCCGGTGAGCGAATCCGCGCCCGCCGTGCCCTCGATGAGGCTCGTGGCGGCCAGGATGGCCGCGACTTCGGATTCGGTGAGGGTGGCGTCGGTGAAGGCGAAGCTCTCCACGCCGGAGACGACATCCGTGCCCTCGGACGACACGATCTCGAACTCACCGCCGCCCAGATCGTTGCCGGAGATATCCGTGCTGGCCACGCCGAAGACCGCCGTGTCTGTTCCGTCACCGCCGAGAAGCGTGTCGTTGCCGGCCCCGAGGATGAACCGCTCGTCCGCCGCACTGCCGGTCACCATGTCGTCGTGCATCGTCGCGCGCAGTTCGCTGACGCTGCCCGTCAAGGTTTCGGCGTTTCCGAAGCCGTCGTCGGAGATCGTCCCGGTCGAGAGATCCGCAACCACCCCGTTGCTCCCGCCGCGGAAGTCGAGACGGATCGTCCCGTCGCCGCTGCTGACAGTATAGCTGTCGGCGCCTTCTCCGCCGTTGATCTGGAGAAACTGCCCGGACTGGACGGAGACGTCGAAGCTGTCGTCGAGCCTCGTTCCGGCGAGGCCCAAGCCGTCGGCGGACAGCGCGTTTCCGACATCCACGATGCTGTCGCTATCGCCCTCGCCCTTCGCCACCGTGCCGGTTCCCGCCGCGCCGTCGATCACGGCCGAAACGCCGGTCACCACATAGTCGACGTAATCGATCACCACATAGCCGGTCGCGACGCCCGTGAGCACGAAGGTGTCGTTTCCGCGCCCGCCCATGATGTCGTCGAAGTCGTCGTTGTCACCGGTCTCGATCCGGTCGTCGCCATCACCGCCGACGAAGAGATCGTTGCCCGGCCCGCCGATCATCGTGTCGTTGCCCGGATCGCCGATCAGCGTGTCCGCACCCGCCCCGCCGACCAGGCTGTCGTTGCCTTCGTTGCCCCGGAGGTAGTCGTCGCCCTCGGCGCCATCGAGCGTGTCGTCGCCGCCACGGCCGAACAGTTCGTTCGAGAACTCGTCGCCCGTGATCGAATCGGCGCCCGGGTCGGTGCCGACGGCGTTCTCGATGTCGAGGAGCGAGTCGGCGAAGGGGGTGCCATCGGCCGTGCCGGTGGCCGCGTCGGCAGCGAGGTTGATGCTCACAGCGTCCGCGCCGAAGCGATCGTAGACCACGGTGTCAGAGCCTGCGCCGCCGTCGAGGGTGTCGTCGCCCGGCCCGCCAAACAGCACGTCGTCGCCCGCGCCGGCCACGATCGAATCGATCTCGTCGCCGCCGCCGAGGCTATCGGCGAAATCCGTGCCGGTGACGGTGACATTCGAAGTGACGCCCTCCACCCCGAACTCGGCTCCGGCGCTGGCCTCCGAACCGTCGAAGACGATGTCGTCGCCGCTGAGGAGCGCGTTGAAGGGCGCTTCATCGCCCTGTTCCAGGGCGTCCAGGGCGGCCACGAAGTCCGGAGCGGACCAGTCGAGCCCGGAGATGGTCGCGACTGTGTCGGAGCCTTGCTGGAACGTCATCGCGTCGATCGTTCCACCGGTCGGGGTTCCGTCGCCGTCGTAGGTGAAGCCCGTGCCCGTGAAGGTCGTGATCGCGTCGGTTTCATTGTTCCGGACGTCGAAAGTCGTTGTGGTGTTCGTGCCGGGAACCAAGTCGACGTCGAGCTCGCCGAGCGAATTGAAGAACGCCCTGTCGAAGAAGGCCGCATCCGGTCCGGAATAGTCGATGGTGTATGGCATGTGGCGGTCCTTCCCTCGCTACCCTTGAAGCTGAACTGTGGCCGGCCAAGCGCCGCAGCCGTTCATTCTGGTCCACGCTTATCGTCGCCGTGGGAAAGCGCAAGCCCCGAGAAACCTTACCTGGCGCAGATGGACAGTCGAGCGCCCCAGTCGCAATGCAATGTTTCCCCGTTCGCGACAGTCGCCGGTTACGCGGCGGATCGCGGATCGCTGGGCGAGAGCGCCCCGCCTGGCGCGCGCGGTCCGACCGTGGCGGCGCCACGCGAAATCAGCGAGCTGCCTCACCGAACTGGCGGCGTGGACCGTGCCATGCGAAGAGGAAGACGCGCGTCTGCGACGCGCGGGCTCGGAGGGGCGGGGACGAAGTTGATGGAGCTACTCCTGATCGGGGCGAGCGGCCGGGTCGGGCGCCTTCTGCGCAGGTCCTGGGGTCTTGCCGCGCCAGGGGCGCCCGCCCTGATGTGTCATGCGCGTGACGGCTCCGGCGATCTGGACTGGGATCCGTGGTCGGGCTCTGATGCGTTTCGGCGCGCGCTTGCCCGCAGGGATGCGCCCGCGCCGCAGGCGGCGCTCGTCCTCGCGGGGGTGACGCCTGGCCCCGGCGCGCGGCTCGATCTGAACGCGGCCCTGGCGCGCGCCTGCCTCGACGGGCTGCGCGCGGCCGGGATCGGGCGCGTTCTCTTCGCCTCCTCCGCGGCGGTCTACGGGGCGGGGGACGGCCGCCGCCCCTTCAGCGAGGAGGACGCGCCCCGGCCCGATACCGCCTACGGGGCGGCCAAGCTCGATGCCGAGGCCGAGGCGGCGTGGTTCCGGGACGGGGGCATGGAGGTCGCGATGCTGCGCATCGGCAACGTGCTGGGCGCGGACGCTCTGATGGCGAACGCCGCGCACGCCTCGCCCGGCGCGCCGCTGGCGCTCGACCGTTTCGCGGACGGCGGCGGACCGCTGCGGAGCTATATCGGGCCGGTGAGCCTCGCGCGCGTCATCGCGGCGCTTGCCGCGCATCCCGGACCGCTGCCCGGGGTTCTGAACGTCGCGGCGCGCCGGCCCGTCGCGATGGCGGAGATTCTCGGCGCGGCGGGCGTGCCCTGGCGCTGGGCGCCCGCGCCAAGCGCCGCCCGGCAGCGGATCACGCTCGACTGCGAACGCCTCGCCGCCCTGATCCCGCATGTGCCGCTGGCGGCGGCCCCGGCCGCGATGGTCGCCGAACTGCGCGCGCCGCCCCCCGGCGAGGGCGGCTGAGGATCAGGCGCCGAAGCCCTCGCGGCCGATGCTCTCGTAGGCATCGAACCCGGCCTCGCGGACGTCCTTCCGTGAATAGACGTTCCGGAGATCGGCCATGCGCGGCGTCGCCATCTTCCGGGCGAGGCGCTTCAGGTCGAGCGCGCGGAACTCGTTCCATTCCGTCAGGATGACCAGAAGATCCGCCTTGTTGGCCGCCTTGTAGACATCCTCCACCCAGCTCACGCCGGGCAGGAGCGCCTCGCCCTCGCGGCGGCCCTGGGGATCGGTCACGCGCACCTTCGCGCCGCCGCCCACGAGCGCCGGGACGATTGTGAGGGAGGGCGCATCCCGCATGTCGTCGGTGTTGGGCTTGAAGGTGACGCCCAGCACCGCCACCGTCTTGCCGTTGAAGCTTCCGCCGCAGAGATCGCGCAGCTTGTCGATCATCCGCCGCTTCACCTCCTCGTTCACCTTGATGACCGTCTCGGTGATCTGCATGGGCACGGCGTGCTCCTGCCCGATCCGGGCAAGCGCCCTGGTGTCCTTGGGAAAGCACGAGCCGCCATAGCCCGGCCCGGCATGCAGGAACTTGTTGCCGATCCGGTTGTCGAGGCCCATCCCGTGGGCCACCTGCTTGACGTCCGCGCCCACCCGCTCGCAGAGCGCGGCGATCTCGTTGATGAAGGTGATCTTGGTGGCCAGGAAGGCGTTGGCGGCATACTTGATCATCTCGGCGGACTCGAGATCGGTGGTGATGATCGGAAAGTCGCGAAGGTAGAGCGGGCGGTAGATCTCGGACATCACCGCCGCCGCGCGGTCGGTCTCGACGCCCACCACCACGCGGTCGGGGCGCATGAAATCGTCGATCGCGGCGCCCTCGCGCAGGAACTCGGGGTTGGAGGCCACGTCGAAGTCGAGATCGGGGCCGGCCTTGCGGATCACCTCCGCGACCTGACGGTTGGTCCCCACCGGAACCGTCGATTTCGTGACGATCACCACGTAATCGCGGGCGACCCGGGCGATCTCTTCGGCGGCGGCCATGACGTAGCTGAGGTCCGCGTGCCCGTCCCCGCGACGGGTGGGCGTTCCCACGGCGATGAAGACGGCCTCGGCGCCCTCCACCGCTCGCGCGAGATCGCGGGTGAAGGAAAGCCGGCCGGCCTCCACGTTCTTCGCCATCAGCCGGTCCAGCCCGGGCTCGTAGATCGGCACCTCGCCGCGCTCGAGCCGTTCGATCTTCGCGGGGTCCTTGTCGACGCAGACCACCTCGTGACCGAAATCGGAGAAACACACGCCGGAGACGAGCCCGACATAGCCCGTCCCGATCATCGCAATCTTCATGGCGGCCCGCCCCTCTCTGTCGCGTCGGGGGCTTATGGGGCGAGGCCGCGCGGGGTGTCAACGACGCGTCGCAGGGGGGTTTTCGCCGCCGAAGGGGCGCAGAGGATCGGTTAACCGTGCCGCCCTAGTCTCGCCCTCGCAGCAGGAGGGGCGGACACGACGTGATTTCCCTGACCCATGTCACCACGATCGGCGGCGGCACGGCGTCCGTTTTCGGCGGCATCTCCGACCTCGCCTGCCTGTCCGTCGGGGGACGGGAGGTGCTTCACGTCCTGAGCCGGCCCGATGCGACCTGGCTCACGGCCTATGACCTCGCACCCTCGGGCGCGCTCGTCGAGCTGGGCCGCGAGGATCTGCCCGGGCTTCCGGTAGCCGGACTCGAGGCGCAGCTCGCCGCCGGGGGCGATGCCGCGAGCCCGCGCCTCCACGTCGCGGGGCTGGCCTCTCCCGCGTTCCTGTCGGTGGAGCTCGGCGCCGATGGCGCGCCGGCTGCCCCGCGCGCGACGGAGTTTGACGGCCCGGCGCCCGCCTCCGTCCGCGCCCTGCTCCACGCCCCCGGCGGCGTCGCATACACCGCCGCGTCCGGGGAGGACGCCTTGCAGGCCTGGCGGGTGAGCGAGGGCGGAAACCTGGAGGAGATCGGGCGCACACCGGCGCCTGAAGGCATCTCCGCGCTCGCCCACGCTCAGGCGGGGAGCGCGAGCTTCGTCCTCGCGGCGGCCTCCGGCGCGGCCTCGGTGGCGAGCTTCGCCGTCGCCGCGGACGGCGCGCTTCAAGTGGCCGACACGCTTCTTGCCGCCGACGGCCCCGGCATCGCCGACCCCTCCGCGATCGCGGCCGCAACGCTCGACGGAGAGACCTACGCGATCCTGGCGGGCGCTGGCAGTTCCAGCCTCACGGTGCTTCGCGTCGCCGCAGACGGGAGCCTCTCCGTCGCCGACCACCTCTTCGACGACCGGTCCAGCCGCTTCGACAAAGTCCGGCATCTCGCGGTGGAATCGGCGGCGGGCGGAGTCTACGTCGCCGCCGCGGGCGCGGACGACGGCATCAGCCTGTTCCGGCTTCTTCCGGGGGGCCGGCTCCTGCATCTGGCAGTGTTGGAGGACGACGGAGAGTCGGCGCTCGCGGATATCTCGTCCATCGCGCTCGGCCCGGCCGAGGGCGGGCTTGCGCTCTTCTCGGCGAGCGCGTCGGAGGCGGCGATCGGCTGGCACGGCGTGGCGCTCGGGCAGGACGGTTCCGAGCTGCGCGCGCCGCCGACGGGCGGCGCGCTCGACGGCGGCGAGGGCGACGATCTGCTGGCCGGCGGCGCGGGCCGCGACCGCCTCGCCGGCGGGCCGGGCGCCGACATACTGATGGATGGCGCGGGCGCGGACACGCTCCTGGGCGGGCCCGGCGCGGACGTCTTCGTGATGGCGTGGGACGGTGCCACGGACCGGATCGAGGGCTACGACCCGGCGGAGGACCGCATCGACCTCTCTGCCTGGCCGATGTTCCGCGACGCCGCGCAACTCTCCGTCACGCCCGTCGCCGGCGGTTCCGAGATCCGTTTCGGCGCGGAAACCCTTATCGTCCTCACCGAAGAGGGCGACCCCCTCTCCGAGGAAGCCCTGGCCGCGCTCACGCCCCGGGGCGGAACACGGATTCTCCCGGCATGGTTCGCGCCGCTGGACGAGGATGTGGTTCCCGAACCGCCGGCGGAACCCACGGCGGGACCGGACACCCTTATCGGGGGAGAGGGCGCGGATTCGATCCGCGGCTTTGGGGGCGGCGACCTGATCCGCGGCGGCGGCGGAGACGACACGCTCTTCGGCAATGCCGGCAACGACCGGGTGTACGGTGAGAGTGGAAACGACCGGCTGGACGGCGGCATCGGCGCCGACAGTCTCTACGGCGGGTCGGGGTCGGACACGATCATGGGGCTCGAGGGATACGACTTCATCGACGGTGGAGGCGACGGCGATTCCCTCGCCGGCAACGCCGGAAACGATACGATCTACGGGGGAGACGGGCCCGACATGATCGATGGCGGCATCGGGTTCGACAGCCTTTTGGGCGGCGCCGGGTCGGACACGATCATGGGGCTCGAGGGATACGACTTCATCGATGGTGGAGGCGACGGCGATTCCCTCGCCGGCAACGCCGGAAACGATACGATCTACGGGGGAGACGGGCCCGACACGATCGATGGCGGGATCGGCGCGGACGTGCTTCGGGGCGGTGATGGCGACGACCTGCTGAGCGGGCAGGGGGGGCCCGATCTCCTCGAGGGCGGCGCGGGAAACGACACGCTTCTCGGTAACGCGTGGTTCGACACGCTCTATGGCGGAGACGGAGACGACTGGCTGGAAGGCGGTCAGCAGCCCGACACTCTCTACGGGGGAAATGGCGCCGACACGTTGCTCGGCGGCACCGGCGGCGACAGGCTGTATGGCGGCGCAGGCCCGGACCGCCTCGTCGGCGGCGGAGGCAATGACACGCTTTCGGGCGGACCCGACGCGGACATCTTCGTGTTCACGGTCGGTCGCGATACGATCACGGATTTCGAGCCTGGCATCGATCTCGTTCTGCTGCCGCCCGATACATGGGGCGGACCGGATTTCGATGCCGGGCGGATCCTCTCCGGCGCGTCGGCGGACGCCGAAGGCACCTTGCTCGTTCTTGACGAGAGCGGTTCTCTCCGGTTCGAGGGAATCACGGACCCGGACGTGCTCAGCGACGCGCTTCTCCCGATGTGAGTCCGCTTGCCGCGGCACGTGGCGGGCTGCTAACTGCGGGGGGAGGTTTGGCATGAGCATGCGCGACGATCCGCAGCCCCGGCTCAGCCCGGTGCACCGCGCGCCACGGTTCGCGGCCCCGCGTGCTGTCGCGGCGCTCATTCTCCGAGAGATGTCGGCAACCTATGGACGTTCCCCCGGCGGCTATCTCTGGGCGATCCTCGAGCCCGCCGCGGGAATCTTCCTCCTGGTGCTGATCTTCTCGACAGGGTTCCGGACGCCGCCGCTGGGCACGAACTTCGCGATCTTCTACGCCTCGGGCATTCTCCCGTTCTTCATGTTCCTCTACGTGACGAACCGCGTCGCGCAGGCGATCAACTACTCCAGGCAGCTGCTGACCTATCCGCGGGTCACCTACATCGACGCGATCCTCGCGCGACTGATCCTGGCGGCGCTGACGCAAGTCCTTGTGAGCATCATTCTCTTCACCGTCATACTGTCGCTCTTCGACACGCGCACCACGCTCGTCCTTTCGCGTCTCGTCCACGCCTATGCGATGGCGCTTTCGCTGGCGCTGGGCGTCGGCCTGCTCAACGCCGTTCTCTTCACGCGCTTCCCGATCTGGCAGCAGGTCTGGTCCGTCTTCACCCGGCCGCTCGTCCTGGTCTCGGGGGTCATCTTCCTGCACGACCGTGTGCCAGAGCCCTACAGGGCCTGGCTCGAGTGGAACCCGCTCGTGAGCGTCACGGGCGAAGCGCGCCGCGCCTTCTATTACAGCTACACGGGCGACTACGTGTCGCCGGGCTACGTCTTCGCCGTTGCGCTCCTGACAGGCGTCCTCGGCCTGCTCTTCCTTCGACGCTACTATCGGGACTTGATGGAACTCTAGCGCCCTCTCAGGTATCGGTCGCGCGGCGCGCGGTTTCGGCGCTTGCATCGCCAGGTGGCACTGTGAATAAGTCGGCGTGGGGCGGGTGAGGAAGATAGGGTCTTGCGTGGAGTGAAGAGTCGGCTGATCTGCCGTTGCTGGCGCGCCGCAGCCAAGCCGGCGGCGCAAAGATGACGCCGCGGATTCGCGCTCTGCTTCGCCGCTACGAGGCGGGCCATCTCCGTCTGGACTGGCCCCCTGCGCCGATAGTTGACGAGTTCGGCGATCAGGTCGGCCATCTGGACCGCATCGAGATGCAGCGCGGCACGCTTCTCGTCGTGGGCTGGGCGTTCGCAGAGGAAGTGAACCTGCTGGTCGCGGGGCAATCGCTGTCCGTCGTGCCACGCCAGCGCCGCGAGGATGTCGAACGCTTGCTCGGGCTGTCTCCCGACGTCGGTTTCACTCTGTCCCTTCCGTGCGATATCGACGCGCTGCGCGAATCCGATCCACCTGGAATACTGATCCAGCGGAAGGACGGAGCGCCCGTGCCGCCGATGTCCTTGCATATCGCGCCTGCGCGGCTGAAGGCCGCGCAGCGTCGCGTGCGGCGGGCATTCCTGCGCGATGCCTTTCGTGCTGCGCCTTCGGTGGCCGGTTGGTTCGCCACGCGGCATCCGCGCCACCGGACCGCCGTGAAGCGCATCCTGCGGCTCGACGCAGTCAGAGCCACGAGCCGGCTCGACGACCGGCTGTTCCGGGAATCCGCCGGACCGCCCGGGACGGCGCGGCCCGGGCGCGTGACGATCGTGCTGCCGGTCTTCAACGCGTTCGAACTGCTTCCCGAGGTGCTCGAGCGAGTGGAGACGAACACGGATTGGCCCTGGCAGTTGATCGTCATCGAGGACTGTTCGACCGACCCTCGCGTCCGGCCCTTCCTGCGCGACTGGGCGGCGGAGCGCGCCGATCGCGTCCGCCTTCTCGAGAACGCGGACAATCTCGGCTTCGTGGGAAGCGTCAACAAGGGCCTCGCGGTCGCGTTGTCCGATCCGGGAGAGGATGGTCCGGTCGTGCTTCTGAATTCCGATGCGCTTCTGCCGCCGCGCTGGGCGGAACGCCTCCTTGCCCCGCTCGCAGCGCGCCAAGAGGCGGCCAGCGCCACGCCGATGTCGAATGATGCCGAGATTCTTTCGGTTCCCGCGCTTTGCGAGGCGACCCAACTCGAGCCCGGGCAGGCCGAGGCGATCGACTCACGGGCACGTGATCTCGGCCAGGCGGCGGAGCCGATCGAGCTGCCCACGGGGGTAGGCTTCTGCATGGCGCTCGATCGAGGCTGGCTTTCCCGGCTGCCGGCCTTCGATACGGCCTTCGGTCGGGGCTACGGCGAGGAGGTGGACTGGTGCCAGAAGCTCGTCCGGCAGGGCGCGGTCCATCTGGGCGTGCCGAACCTGTTCGTGGAGCATCGTGGCGGCAGCAGCTTCGGATCGGCGGAAAAGGCGGAGCGCCTTGCGCGCAACAGCGCGATCATCTCCTCGCGCTATCCCGAATTCGACCGGGAGGTGCAGAGCTTCGTCGCGGCGGATCCCCTTCGCAGCCCGCGATTCGCGCTCGCCATCGCATGGGCCGGCAGCCTCGGCCATCCCGTGCCCGTCTATCTCGGGCATTCCATGGGGGGTGGGGCGGAAACCTATCTCGAGAGGCGAATCGCGGCGGACCTTGCGGAGGGGCGTCCGGCGGTTGTCTTGCGGGTGGGCGGGCCCTTGCGCTGGCAGGTGGAACTGCACGCGCCCGGCGGCATGATCTCGGGCACGACAAGTGACGATGCGCTTGTGGAGCGGCTGCTGGAGCCGCTCGAGGCGCGCCGTGTCGTCTATTCCTGCGGCGTGGGCGATTCCGATCCGCTTTCGCTGCCGCGGTTTCTTGCCGGTCTGCGCCGGGGCGAGCAGGACCGCCTCGAGATGCTGTTCCACGACTACTTCCCGATCTCGCCCTCCTACACGCTGCTCGATTCCGACGGCGTCTATCGCGGGCCTGTCACGCCGGGCCGAGCCGACCGCGCCCATCTTGCGCGGGGCGCCGACGGCAGGTGGGTCTCGCTGGCGGAATGGCAGGACGCCTGGGGCGCTCTGGCGCGGGGCGCCGACGAGCTTCGGGTCTTCGCCGGGGATGGCGCGCAGCATGTGGCGGCGGCCTGGCCCGACCTTCAGGACCGGATCGCGATCGTTCCGCATGACATGCCGCCGGACTTGCCGAGGATCGAGCCCGCTCCGGCACCGACGGATCCACCGGTCATCGGCGTTCTCGGGAACATCGGCTTCCAGAAGGGCGCTGCCCTTCTCCAGCAACTCGCCCGCGCGGTCGAACCGCGCCGCGGGCGTCAGCACGGTATCGGGCTCGCGCTCGTGGGCAACATCGACCCGGCCTATCCGCTGCCCGACTGGGTGCCGATCACGGGCGATTACCGGCTTTCCGACATCGCCCTTCTGGCGCGCCGCCACCGGGTGACCCATTGGCTGATCCCCTCGATCTG
>CAZPCU010000014.1:0-14661 GCA_964585075.1 uncultured Rhodobacterales bacterium | reverse complement strand
GATCCGCGCCTACGAAGTGGCCGAGGCGAGCGCCGTGCAGCCCTTCGCCTATCTCCAGCTCGTCTTCGCCAGCCTCATCGGCATCGCCGTCTTCGGCGAGACGGTGGCGCCCAACGTGGCCATCGGCGCGGCGCTGGTGGTCGCGGCGGGGCTCTTCACGCTCTGGCGCGCGCGGCGGGCCGGCTGAGATCAGCCGCCGAGCAGGGTGCGCCCCTTCAGCTCCTCGGAAAACGGGACGGGGTGCGGATCCCGCCCGAGGCGGGCGCGGTAGACCGGCAGGCTCTCGGCCACGCGCATGACGTAGTTGCGGGTCTCTGCGAAGGGGATCGCCTCGATCCACTCCACCACGTCCACCTCGCCGAGGCGGGGATCGCCGTTCTCCTCGATCCAGCGAAGCGGGCGCGAGGGGCCCGCGTTGTAGGCCGCGGCCACCATCACGGGGTTGCCGTCGAAACGCTCTACCAGCTCCGCGAGGTAGGCGGTGCCGAGCGTGGCGTTGTAGCGCCAGTCCGAGAGGACGCGGGCGAGGGAGAAGTCGAGGCCGAGATCCACCGCCATCTCCCGCGCGGTGCCGGGCATGAGCTGCATCAGCCCGCGCGCCCCCGCGCCCGAGATCACCTCGGGGTCGAATTCGCTTTCCCGCCGCGCGATGGCGAGGGCGAGCTCGGTGGGCACCGGCCAGTCCTCCTCGGCCATCGGGTGAAGCGGGTAGTAGGGCGCGGGGATGGTCAGCCCCGCCCGCGCCGCGCGCTTGCCGAGCATCACCCCGACATGGGGCTGGCCGAGCTCTTCGAGCATCCGGCCCATGCGGTTCAGCTCTTCCTCGTCCAGGCTCTCGGCGAGGTGGGTCAGGAAGCGCTCGCCGAGCGAGAGCTCGCCCGCCGCGAGCAGCAGGATCCCCGCCTTGTAGACGGAGCTTTCCGTGAAGCTCGCGCTCCGCCAGTCGGGGTAGGGCTGGCGCCCGGCGAGCGCGCCGTCGAATGGAAGCCCGCCACGCTCCGCCGCGAGAAGGCCGTAGAAGCTGGTCTGGTAGCGCGCGCCGAGCGCGTAGGCGGCCGCCGCGCCGGCCTCGTCTCCCGCCGCCTCCCGCGCGCGGCCGAGCCAGTATCCCGCGCGGCCCAGCGAGATCGGCGTGCTGACCGCTGCGCGGAAGCGATCGAAATGCTCCGCGGCGCGCTCGGCGTTGCCGAGCTTCAGCGCCGCGTAGCCCGAGAGCCATTCGAGATCCGCGTAGGCGTAATCGTCGTTGGGCGCGATGTGATGGGCCGAGGCGACGCGGTAGGCGAGGATCGCGTCGCCCTCCTGCACGGCGTCCCGCGCGAGACGGCGGCGCAGATCGGCCCAGGCCATGGGCTCGCCCAGCGCCCCTGCGGAGGTGGAGCGGCTCAGGAGCAACTCGAGCGCGTCGAGCGTGCGCCCCTTGCGCACCCGCCAGGCGAAACGTTCGTAGGCGAGGCCCGGATGATCGGCGAGCGGGCCGGGCACCCGTTCGATGAGCGTGTCCACGCCGGGCGCCTCTTCCGCGAGCGCGAGCCGCGCCTCGGCAAGCGCCCGCCACCCGTCGGAGACGAGGGGCAGCATGGCGCGGGCGTTGCGCTCCCAACCCTGCCAGAGCGCCATGTCGAGCCGCGCCTCGTGATGCGGGGCGAGAAGCTCGCCGTGGCGCTCGAGGAACTCGGCCTGCTCGCCCGTGCCGAGGGCCAGCGTGCGCCAGGCGAGCACGATCCCCGCCTGGGCCGACCCGGTCTCGCCCGCCCGCTCGAGCGCCGCCGCGTGGGCGAGCAGGCCCGTGCCAGTCTGCGGCATCCCGTCGGCGAAGAAGGCGAGCACGGCGGCATCTTCGGCGTCGGCGATCACCGGTTCGCTCTTCCGGCGCAGCCAGTCGAGGCCCGGCCAGTCCGGGTTGCGCTCGAGAAACGACATCACGTCTTCGGGCTCTCCGAGCCCGGCGCGGAGGCGGTGCCATGTCACGATGTCCTGCGCCACGGGGCCCGCGGGCCGCGCGTCCTCGGCGGCTTCCTCCCAGTCGCCGGCGCGCAGCGCGTCCATGGCGCCGGCCACGGCCTCGGGATCCGCGACGGCTGCGCGCGCCGCGGTCAGGACGATCACGATCAAGGCCGCGATGCGCGAGGCCGCTTGCATTTTCCGCTCCGGCAAAGGATAGACACGCGGCAAACTAGCCTGAGCGCGCCCCTCTCGCCACTCACAAAGCCGGGATACGGCGGCGCGCCGCCAAAAGGAGCCGGGCGCCCATGTTCCACGGATCGATCCCCGCCCTCGTCACGCCGTTCCGCAACGGCGCGCTGGACCTCGAGACGCTCGCAAAGCTCGTGGACTGGCACGTCGCGCAGGGCAGTCACGGACTCGTCCCGGTGGGCACCACGGGGGAAAGCCCCACTCTCAGCCACGCCGAGCACGAGACCGTCGTGGAAGAGGTCGTGAAGGCCGCCGCCGGGCGAATCCCGGTGATCGCCGGGGCGGGCTCGAACAACACGGCCGAGGCGATGCGCTTCATGCAGCACGCCGAGAAGGTGGGCGCCGACGCCGCGCTCGTCGTCACCCCCTACTACAACAAGCCCACCCAGGCCGGCCTCGTCGCGCATTTCACGCTGCTGCACGACTGCTGCGAGCTTCCCATCATCATCTACAACATCCCCGGCCGGTCCGCGGTGGACATGTCGCCCGAGACGATGGCCGAACTCGCGACACTGCCTCGTATCGTCGGGGTGAAGGACGCCACCGGCGATCTCGACCGGGTCTGCCGCCAGCGGATGCTCTGCGGCCCGGATTTCCTTCAGCTTTCCGGGGAGGACGCCACGGCCCACGGCTTCAACGCCCAGGGCGGGCGCGGCTGCATCTCCGTCACCGCGAACGTCGCGCCGCGGCTCTGCGCGGACATGCAGGAGGCGTGCCTCGCCGGCGACTACGCGAAGGCGCTGGAGCTTCAGGACCGGCTCATGCCGCTGCACAAGGCGATCTTCGCCGAGCCCGGCCTCGTCGGCGCGAAATACGGGCTTTCGGTGCTCGGCCTCTGCTCGGAGGAGGTGCGCTCGCCCCTCGTTCCGCTTACCGACGGGACCAAGGCGCGCGTCGAGGAAGGCATGCGCCACGCGGGGCTCATCAACTGACCGCCCGCGCGGCACGCCGCGCGCCCTCGGCCGGCCTACTGTCCCGGCGTGACCTCCAGCCCCTCGGGCCGGCCGGCCACCACGAAATGCAGCCGGTCGGGATCGAGAAGCTCCGCCGCCACGCGGTTGACCTGCTCCAGCGTGATCGCCGCAAGCTTCTCGTTCCGCGTCTGCGGATAGGTGATCGGCAGCCCGTCCATCTGCATGCCGACGAGAATGCGCGCGATCGGCCCGTTGCCGTCGAAGCGCAGCGGGTAGGCCCCGGTCAGGTAGGTCTTGGCGGCGTCCAGCTCCTCGGCGGTGACGCCTTCCTCGGCGATGCGTCGCCACTGGTCCCGGATCACGTCGATCGCCTCGGCGATGCGGTCGTTGGCCGAGGCGACGCGGCCGAGATAGAGCGCCGCGTGATCCTTCGGGGCGAGATAGCTATAGACACCGTAGGTGAGGCCGCGCTTCACGCGCACCTCCTGCATCAGGCGGCTTTCGAACCCGCCGCCGCCCAGGATCTGGTTCAGCACGAAGGCGGCGAAGAAATCGTCGTCGTCGCGCGGGAGGCCCTCGTGGCCGAACACGGCGACGGATTGCGGCGTGTCGAACTCCACCACCGTGATCCCGCCCGGCAGGGCCACATCCACGTCGCCGGGGAGAGCGCCCCCGGACTCGGGCAGCCCGGCGAACAGTTCGTCCAGGAGGAGGCCCAGCTCCTCGGCGGTGATGTCGCCGGCGGCCGAAACGAAGATCCGGTCGCGCGCCAGCGCCGCGGCGTGGGCGTCGAGGAGGTCCTGCCGCGTCAGCGCGCCGACGCTTTCGATCGTGCCGTCGGGCGAGCGGCCATAGGGATGATCGCCGAAGGCGAGGCGGTCGAACTCGCGGCTCGCGATGGTGCCGGCGTCGCTCAGGTCGGAGCGGATCGCGGCGAGCGCCTGGGCGCGCACCCGCTCGATGGCGTCCTCGTCGAAGCGCGGCTTCACCAGCGAGGCGCGCAGAAGCTCCATGGCCTCGCCGCGGGTCTCGGTGAGGAATCGCGCCGAGACAGCCACCGCGTCGTCAAGGGCGTCGTAGTCGAAATCCGCGGCGATGGCTTCCGTGGTCGCAGCGAAGCCCTGCGCGTCGAGCTCTCCCGAACCCTCTTCCAGAAGCGCCGTCATCAGGCGCACCGCGCCGGCCTTGCCCGGCGCGTCGAGCGAGGTGCCGCCCTGGAAACGGATTTCGAGCGCGGTGAAGGGGATGTTGTGATCCTCGACGAGCCAGGCCGTGATCCCGCCGGGGCTCGTGACTTCCTCGATCTCGATCTCGGCCCGCGCGGGCAGCGCGGCGAGAACGGCGATCGCGAGCGCCGCCAGCCATCTCATTGGGTCACCTCCGTTTCCATCGCCTCGGCACGGCCGGGGGCGCGCAGCCAGCCGGTCACCGACCGTTCGGGCACCAGGACCTGGCGTGCGACCGCCATGATCTCCTCCTCGGTGACCGATTGCAGGGTTTCCGGCCACGCCGCGACGTCTTCGAGGCCCAGGCCGCTGGTGAGCGCGCGGCCATAGCGCTGCGCGAGGGATTGCACGTTGTCCTGCTCGTAGATGCGCTGCGCCTTCAGCCCGAACTTGATGCGCTCCAACGCCTCCGGATCGACGCCTTCCTCCAGGAATCGGGCGAGTTCGCCGTCGAGCGCGGCCTCGGCGTCGGCGAGGCTCACGCCCTGGGCGGGCACCACGATGACGCCGAAGCGGGTGTCGTCGAGCGAGGTGGCGCCGTAGAAGGCGCCGGTGAAGACCGCGACAGGCTGGTCATACTGGAGCGCCGTGGTCAGCACCGAGGTCTGCCCGCCGCCCAGAAGCTCGGCCAGGAGCGCGAGCGCCGCGGCATCGCGCTGGTCCCCCGGGTCGCGCTCGGGCGCGAGCCAGCTTCGCGTGAGGTAGGGCTGCGCGACGCGCGCGTCCTCCATCTCCACCCGGCGCGGGGCGCGCTGGGGCGGCTCCTGTGGCCGTGCGCGCTCCGCGATGTCGGGGTTGGCCGGGATCGGGCCGTAATGCGTCTCGGCGAGGCGGCGCACCTCCTCCGGCGTGACGTCGCCGGCCACGACGAGGATCGCGTTGTTGGGTGCGTAGTGCCGGTCGTAGAAGGCTTCGAGATCCGCCTTGTCCAGCGCCTCGATCTCGTGACGCCAGCCGATGATCGGCACGCCGTAGGGATGATTCAGATACTGCGCGGCCGCCGTCTGTTCGCGGAAGAGCGAGCCCGGCTCGTTCTCGACGCGCTGGTTGCGCTCTTCCAGGATGACCCCGCGCTCCGTTTCGATCAGGTCGGGCTGAAGGGCCAGATTCGCCATGCGGTCGGCCTCCATCTCCATCATCAGCCCGAGCCGGTCCGCGGCGACGCGCTGGAAGTAGGCCGTGTAGTCGTAGCTCGTGAAGGCATTGTCGTTGCCGCCGTTCTCGGCCACGATCTCCGAGAATTCGCCGGGGGCGCGCGTGTCCGTGCCCTTGAACATCAGGTGTTCCAGGAAATGCGCGGCGCCCGAGGCGCCCGGCGGCTCGTCGGCGGCGCCAGCGCGATACCAGACCATGTGAACGGCCAGCGGCGCGCGGTGATCCTCGATCACGACGACCTCGAGCCCGTTCTCGAGCGTGAAGTCCGTGATCTTCTCGAGCGCGAGCGCGGGCTGCGCGAGCAGGGAAAGCGCGAAGGCGATGAAAAGCGCGGCGCGGCGCATGGGGCCCCTCCTGTGATCCACCTCCGCCAAAGCTACGCGACGGCGGGGCGTCTTCAAGCGCCGGTGACGGGTTTGTGAGACCCGCGCTTCACTCGGGCGGCGCCGACGGCGTCTGCAGCCCCGCGCGGCGGTAGGCCTCCAGCGCCGCGTTCGGGTCGAGCGCCTGGCGGCGGTAGGCCTGCCGGTAGCGGTCGTTGCGGATGATCTGGAAGGTGAAGAGGCCGAAGCGCTCGCGATACGCCTCGTCCTCGGCGGCGAGACGGATGCGAAGGTTCTCGGGCACACCGTAGCGCGACGCGTGGGAGACGAGCGGGGCGTCGGCGGAGGGCACGCCACGCTCGGCCAGCCGCGCGGGTTCTCCGCCCAGCGCGGCCACGGCATCGGCGTTCGGCGTCAGGTCCGCCCGGTTCGGGACGCCCGGTGCCGGCGGCGGAAGCTCGGCGAAACTCTGCGGCATCTCGAGCGGCTTGTTGGGAACGATCGCGAATTCCTCCGGACCGTCCTCGATGCTGTATGGAAATTGCCTGAGATCGCGTTCGCCGGAGCAACCGGCAAGCGCCGCCGCAATCAGCCCTCCGAGCACAAGCCGTGCCCACCGCATCGCACTCTCCTCGATCATCGCCACAGCCTTAGCCCATCCCATTCTCCGCGTCACGGGGCCTTTTTCGCCCCGCCCCGTCCCTCGCCGCCGGTGAAGAAGACGAGCCCCAGCGCGCCCGCGAATATCGCGATGTCGGCCACGTTGAACGCGTAGGGGTTGTCGATGCCGCAGCAGGACATGTTCAGGAAATCGGCGACGGCCCCGTAGAGCAGCCTGTCCACGACGTTGCCGATCGCGCCGCCGATCAGGAGGCCGGCGGAAACCCGCCCCGCCACGCCCGGCGGGTCGCGCCACATCCACACCGCCACGGCGAGCGTGATGGCCAGCGCGATGCCGATCAGGATCCAGCGCGCCGCATCCGAGTCGCCAGCGAAGAGCCCGAAATTGATGCCCCTGTTCCAGGCCATGCGCAGGTTGAGGAAGGGCGGGAGCACGTCGATCGCGCCCACGCGCGCGAGTCCCAGCACATGCACGACGTAGTATTTGAGCACCTGGTCCAGAACGAAGACCACCGCCGCCACCTGCCAGATCAGCCGCATCGCCGCTCCTTTCCGGGCCATGGCGCGCTCAGTGCCGGAAATGGCGCTGGCCGGTGAAGACCATGGCGAGCCCGGCCTCGTCGGCCGCCGCGATCACCTCGGAGTCGCGCATCGATCCCCCCGGCTGGATGAGCGCCGTGGCCCCCGCTTCCGCCGCGGTCAGCACGCCGTCGGCGAAGGGAAAGAAGGCGTCGGAGGCCACCGCCGATCCCTTCGTCGGCAGCTCGTCGAGGCCCAGGGCCTCGGCCATGTCGGCGGCCTTCCGCGCGGCGATGCGCGTGCTGTCCACCCGGCTCATCTGCCCCGCCCCGATGCCCACCGTAGCGCCGTCCTTCGCGTAGACGATGGCGTTCGACTTGACGTGCTTGGCCACCTTCCAGGCGAAGAGCATGTCGCGCATCTCGGCCTCGCTCGGCGCGCGGCGGGTGACGATCGTCAGGTCCTCCTCGCGCACCACCCCGTTGTCGCGGTCCTGCACGAGCCAGCCGCCCGAGACCTGCCGCGCGGCGAGCCCCGCCTCGGCCGGATTGGCGAGCCCCGGCGCGAGCAGCAGCCGCAGGTTCGGCTTCTTGGCGAAGAGGTCCTTCGCCGCCTGGTCCACCGCGGGCGCGATGACGACCTCCGTGAAGAGCTCGAGGATCGTCTCGGCCGTCTCCCCGTCGAGCGGCGCGTTGAGCGCCACGATCCCGCCGAAGGCGCTGGTGCGGTCGCAGTCGCGGGCGCGCAGATACGCCTCGCGGAGGGTCGTGCCGCGCGCCACGCCGCAGGGATTGGCGTGCTTGACGATCACGCAGGCCGCCCCGTCGCGCGGCAGGAACTCCGCGCAGAGCTCGTAGGCGGCATCGGTGTCGTTGATGTTGTTGTAGCTGAGCTCCTTGCCCTGCAGCTGCTCGGCCGCGGCGACGCCGGGCCTGCCCGAGCCGTCGGTGTAGAAGGCCGCGCTCTGGTGCGGGTTCTCGCCGTAGCGCAGCGTCTGGGCGAGCCTGCCCGCGAAGACCCGGCGCCGTGGCGCCGTCTCCCCGAGCGCGGAGGCGAGCCAGGCCGAGACCGCCGCGTCGTAAGCGCCGGTGCGGCCGTAGGCGGTGAGCGCGAGGCGCTGGCGGAAGGCGTAGCGCGTGGCGCCGTCGTTCGCCTCGAGTTCCTCCAGGAGCGCCGGGTAATCCTCCACGTCCACCACGGTCGCCACATGGGCGTGGTTCTTCGCCGCGGCGCGGATCATGGCCGGGCCGCCGATGTCGATGTTCTCGATCGCCTCGTCGTATGCCGCGCCCGCGGCCACCGTCTTCTCGAACGGGTAGAGGTTCACGACAAGAAGGTCGATGGGGGCGATGCCGTGGGCCTCCATCGCGTGGCGGTGCTCCGGCGCGTCGCGCAACGCGAGCAGCCCGCCATGCACCGCCGGGTGCAGCGTCTTGACGCGCCCGTCCATCATCTCGGGAAAGCCCGTGAGCTCCGACACGTCCCGCACCGCGAGACCGGCGCCGCGCAGCGCCGCCGCGCTTCCTCCGGTGGAGACGAGCTCGACGCCCCGCGCGGCCAGAGCCTCCCCGACCTCCACAAGCCCGGTCTTGTCGGAGACGGAGAGGAGCGCGCGGCGGACGGGGACGAGATCGGGCATGAAACGGGCCTCTTTCGGCTGGAAACGGGGTCAGACTTCGTATTCGGGCGCGCCCTGGGCCAGGTCACGGACCGCCGTGGCGGTGTACTGCGCCTTGGCCACGGACCAGCGCACGCGCGTCGCATACTCGAAAGCGCGGCCGGACAAAACGATCTGTTGCGCGGCGCGCGGCCGCAACCGGCCCTGTTCGAGATAGACGCCGGGCTCGAGCGAGAGCCGCGCCGCCCCGTCGTGGCGGAAGACCCAGACCTCCCCCGAGGGCAGCGCGAGCGAGGCGGCCGCCCCGCCCAAGTCCAGCTCGGCGTCCACGTCCGGGTGGAGGTGGAACCGGATCTGGTAGGAGAGGCCGCGCAGCCTGGCCGCGTCGAGCGCCGCGTCGAAGCGACGCTTGTCCTCGGGCGCGAGCGCGACCAGGAAATCCTCGCCGGACAGCCCGCGCCCGTCGAGCGACAGCGCGAGCATCCGGGCATGGGTCAGCCCCCAGCCCTCGAGATAGCCGTCATGCGCGGCCTCGAAGCGGTGCGCCTCGGCGTCGCGGTCGAGCTCCACCGGCACCCGAGAAGGCGCGGCTTCCAGCATCTCGCGCCGGGCGCCGGCCACGATCACCGCCTCGCCCAAGCGCGCGCTGGACCGGCCTTCGAGACAGAGCGTCGAGTGGGACGGCGTCGCGCGTCCAGCCCGGCGCCACTCTTCGCCGAAGCTCCCGCCGGCGCCGCAGTTGACGATCACCGGCCGCCGCCCCGAGGTCAGCTCGAAGGCGAGGGTGGAGGCATGGGCGTTGAAGGAGCCCCGGCCCGAAGGCGGCGGCGCGGCGTCCACGATGACGCTGGTCCGCCCCGCGCGAAGCCGCGCGTAGCCCATGGCGAGCCCTTCGGGCAGCTTGCGCCGCGCATCGGTGGCCGCGAGCGCCTGGTCGAGCCGCCCCTCGGCGCCGCGCCCGCCGCCGTGGAACCGCGGCAGCCCGCCATCGGCATGGCGGAGCGCGCGGAGGGTTCGCGCCGCCCGCGTCGAGGCGGCTGCAAGCTGCGGCCCCGGCTCCCGACCCGCCTCGCGGAGCACCGCCGCGATCCAGGTCAGGAGCGTGAGCACCTCCATCAGCTCCTCGGGGTTCCGCGTCGGGATGGCGCCGCCCGCGTCGATCTCCTCGCGGCAGACCCGCTCCAGCGCGGCGAGGCCGGTCTCCAGCCGCTCTTCCAGCCCGGAGAGCGCGAGGCCCGCGAGGACGAGCCCCGCCACGGCCTCGAACCGCTCGAGCCCGGGCGGCGCGGCGCGCCAGCGCCGGGCGGTGAAGTCGGCCGTGACCGCGAGGGCGCGGAAGAAGGGCTCCTGCTCCGCCGCGTCGCGCCCCCCGAGCACGAAAAGCGCGTGCTGGATCCACCGCGTGAGTCGCCGGCCCGCAAGTTCCGCCGTCCAGCCCGGCCCCCGGCCGGAGCCGTAGCGCGCGATCCAGTCCCGGAGCCAGTCCTGCGCCAGCGAGCGCGCGGCCGGCGTGCCCAGCGCGGCGAGATCGTCGAGCCAGCCGAAGCCGTGAAGCTCGGCCGTGAAGGCGGAGTCCGGCGCCTTGACCTCCCAGGGTCGGGTGCCCGCGGGGGTTTCCACGAGATGGCCCGCGAACATCAGGTTGCCCGCCACGAGCTGGCGCCCCCGCGCCACGAGGCCGAAGGTGTGCGGCTCGGGCGGGGTGCGAAAGCCCGTGGCCGGGCGCGCCCGGGCCGCGCGCCGCGCCGCCCAGGCGTTCAGAAGGCACGCGCCGCGCGCCGACCAGCCCTGCCGATACCTCATCCCGACCTGCCTTACCCGCGCGCCCGTGAAGCGTCTATGGGTGGCGACGAGTTTAGCCGCGCGCCGCCGGGAAGTCATCCGCGCGGGGAAGCGAGCGCAAACCGGTCAGGACCGGCGCAGCACGGCCATGTAGAAGCCGTCCATCCCGCCCCGGTCGGGCCAGTGGTCCGGGCGCAGCCGCAGCCCGCCCTCCGCGCTGCGCCAGCCGGGCTCGACGCCGGGCAGATCCAGCGCCTCGCTGTCCGCGACGAGCCCCGCCTCCCGGGCGAGCGCGGCCGTCACCTGCCGCTCGCCCTCCTCGGGCAGAAGCGAACAGGTGCAGAAGACGAGCCGCCCGCCCGGCGCGAGGAGCGACAGCGCATGGTCCAGCATCTCGGCCTGGAGCGCGGCGAGCGCGTCGATCCCGGTGCCGTCCCGCACGAGCGGCAGGTCCGGGTGGCGGCGGATCGTGCCGGTGGCCGAGCAGGGCGCGTCCAGCAGCACGGCGTCGTAAGGTCCGCCGCGGTGGGTCCGCGCGTCCTCGACGCGGAGCGTCGCCGAAAGCCCCGTGCGCGCAAGGTTCTCCGCCACGCGATCCATGCGCTCGGAGGAGATATCCAGCGCCGTCACCTCGGCGCCGGCGGCGGCGAGCTGGAGCGTCTTGCCGCCGGGCGCCGCGCAGAGATCGAGCACGCGCTCGCCGGGGCGCAGCGCGAGCAGCCGCGCGGGCAGCGCCGCGGCGGCGTCCTGCACCCACCACCGGCCCTCGCCGTAGCCGGGCAGCGCCGAAACCTGCGTGCCGGCCGGCAGGCGCACCGTTCCGGTGGGGAGCCTCTCTCCGCTGAGCCGGGCCGCGAGGTCCGACGGATCGTCGCGCGCCGTCAGGTCGAGCGGCGCCCCCGCGAGATGCGCGGCCTCCATCGCCGCGACGGCCTCGGCGCCCCAGGCCGACAGGAGCGGGTCGCGGAGCCAGGCGGGCAGCTCGGGCACGGGCAGGCCGTCCCAGCGTTCGGGCGCCTCGGCCGCCATCTTGCGCAGGACCGCGTTGACCATGCCGCGGGCGGGCGCGGCCTTGCGGCCCGACGCGCCCACGATCGCCACCCAGTCGTTGACGACGCCATATGCGGCGGCGCCCTCGGCGAGTTCCGTCGTCCCGAGCCGCAGGGCGTTTTGCACGATCCGGGGCGGCGCGCGCCGGAGATGCGGCGCGAGCAGCATGTCGGCCCGGCCGAGGCCGCGGAGCGCCGACCGGGCAAGGCGAAGCGCGCGCGCTCGGTCGGGCGCGGCGAGCCGCGCGAGTCGGCCTTCCGCGTCCGAGAGAAGCCGCCCCTCACCGGTCACCGCCTCCAGAAGCGCGAGCGCGCCCCGGCGGGCGGCGCGGCCGGAGCCCGGGGCGGGCGCGGGATCGGGGGACGCGGTGACGGGCATCGGACGAGCCTCGGCTTGGCGGGGAAGAACCGCGGGGCTATATCAGGCGGGACCATCCGAGGGAAGATCATGGCCGACGATACGCCCGAAACCCCGGCAGGCGACCCGCGCGCCGACCTGCCCCCCGCCGCGCAACGCGCCCTCGCAGAAGCCGAGGAGCGCCGCCGCAAGGCCAGGGCGCTCGACCTGCCGCCGGAGCTCGGCGGCCGGGACGGGCCAGAGCCCGTGCGCTACGGCGACTGGGAGCGCAAGGGAATCGCCGTCGATTTCTGACGCCCCGCGCCCGCCCCGCGCCAGGGCTGGAGGCGTCCGCCCCGCTCTGATACCGAGCGCGCCGCGGCAAGGGCGAGGACGGCAGGCATGACGGACGAACGCATCCGGGTGGCGATCAACGGGTTCGGGCGCATCGGGCGCACGCTGATGCGCCTGATCCTGTCCGAGGCGCGCGACTTCGATCTCGTCCTCGTGAACGACATCGCGGCGCCGGACCTGCTCGCCTATCTCTTCGCCTACGACAGCGTGTTCGGCCCCTGGCCCGAGACGGTGAGCGCCGGGGACGGCGCGCTTCTCGTGGGCGGGCGGGCCGTTCCGCTGCACCGGGCCGAGGACCTGCGCGCGCTCGACCTCTCCGGGGTGGACGTGCTGCTTGAGTGCACCGGGCTCGCCAAGACCCGCAGGGTGGCCGAGGCCGGCCTCGACGCGGGCGCGCGCCGGGTGCTGATCTCGGGGCCGTCGCCCGCCGCCGACGCGACGCTCGTCCTCGGCGCGAACGAGGATCTTCTGGCGGGGCAGCCGGTCGTCTCCAACGCCTCCTGCACCACCAACGCGCTCGCACCGCTCCTGCGCCTCATGGACGCGGCCTGGGGCGTGGAAAGCGGCCAGATGACCACGGTGCACTGCTACACGGGCAGCCAGCCCACCGTGGACAAGCCGCGCGGCACGCCCGAACGCTCGCGCGCCGCCGCGCTCTCCATGGTTCCCACCACCACGAGCGCCGGCGCCCTGATCGGCGACGTCCTGCCCGGCCTCTCGGGCCGCGTGGACGCGCGCGCGCTCAGGGTTCCGACGGCGAGCGTCTCGGCGATCGACCTGACGGTGCGCCTGCGGGAAAGGCCGGAGGCCGGCGAGATCACCGCCCGGCTGCGGGCGGCCGCCGAGACCTCGCCCGTCTTCGGGTGGATCGAGGCGCCGCTGGTCTCGACCGACCTGCGCGGGCGGCCCGAATCCATCGTGATGAGCGGGCCGGAAACCTCCGTGGCCGGAGAGCTCGTCCGCGTCTTCGGCTGGTACGACAACGAGTGGGGCTTCTCGTGCCGGATGCTCGACATGGCCCGCCTGATGGCGGCCGAGGGCTGAGGCCGCTCAGCGCACGCGGAAGTCGGCCGAGTCGCCCTGCCCGCGGTCGGCGGTGAAGCGCACCGTGTTCCCGCGCACCTCGACCGTCTGGCAATTGTAGCCGAGATCGCGGCTGCCCCAGTAGAGATCGCGGCAGAAGAGCCCGCTTTGCCAGCTCCACTGGCCGCTCACCTCGCGCGCGGCGCCGGAACCGCGGATCGCGCCGTCCGGGGTCACCTGCAGGCGGATCAGCGGGCGGGTCAGCTCCTTGCCCACGATGAGCTGCATGAACTGCGACTTGTCGGTGATTTGCGAGAACTCGGCCCGAAGCGGGAGCGCCCCGAGCACGAGCGCGGCGGTGGCGGCAAAGATCACACGCATCCTGGTCATCCCCTTGATGAATGACCTGTCTACGCGGCGGGCGGAAAGGCGGATCAGTTTTTCCGGTCCTCCGCGAGACCCAGCACATCCAGCATGTCGTACTCGCCGGGGCCCTTGTCCAGCCCCCAGAGCGCGGCCCTGAGCGCGCCGCGCGCGAACACGGCACGGTCGCTCGCCACGTGGCGCAGCGAGACGCGCTCGCCCTCGCCCGCGAAGATCACCTCATGCTCGCCCACGATGTCGCCCCCGCGCACGGCGTGGAAGCCGATGGCGCCGCGGCGGCGCTCTCCGGTCATGCCGTCACGGGCGCGGTCTGCCACCTCGGAGAGCGCGACGCCCCGGCCCTCCGCCGCCGCCGCGCCGAGCATGAGCGCGGTGCCCGAGGGCGCGTCCACCTTGTGGCGGTGATGGGCCTCCACGATCTCGATGTCGTAGTCGGCGTCGAGCGCCTCGGCGACCTTGCGGGTGAGCAGCGTGAGAAGATTGACGCCGAGGCTCATGTTGCCGGCCCGGATCACGGTGGCATGGCGGGCCGCGGCGCGGATCGCGGCGAGCTGCGCATCGTCGAAGCCGGTCGTGCCGACGACATGGACGAGCCGCGCCTGCGCGGCGATGCCGGCGAACTCCACGGTGGCGTCCGGCGCCGTGAAATCGAGCACCGCGCGCGCGGACGCGAAGGCCTCCAGCGGATCGTCGCTCACCGTGACGCCGAGCGGCGCGCCGCCCATGGCCTCGCCCAGGTCGCGCCCGATCCAGTCGTGGCCGGGGCGCTCCAGCGCGCCGGCGAGGCGCGCGCGCCCCGAGTCCAGCACGGCGCCCACCAGCATCCGACCCATGCGCCCGGAGGCGCCCGTCACCACGATCCCAGGCAGATCCGCCATCCTCTTCCCTCCCGGCAAGGCGCGGCATCCTTATCGCCTTCGACCCCGCTTGGCAAAGCCCGCGGGAGGGCATATCTGTCGACGCATGTCCCGCACCCGCCCTTCCGCCGGCCAAGGGCCCAGCCAGCGCCAGCTGCGCGTGGGCGAGCTGATCCGGCGCACCCTCTCGGACGTCCTGAACCGCGGCGAGATCCACGATCCCGAGCTCAACCGGCTGTCGCTCACCGTGGGCGAGGTGCGCGCGTCTCCGGACCTCAAGGTCGCCACGGTCTACGTCATGCC
>CAZPCU010000013.1:0-15177 GCA_964585075.1 uncultured Rhodobacterales bacterium | reverse complement strand
AAACGACATTGCTGATACATTTTTTAAAGGTGTTCAAGCAGGTAAAACCACAGTTGCAGAACTTGCTCGAGGCTTTGGACGAATCGCACCACTTGCGGAAGCGGTTGCCGAATCCGGCGTTCGAGAAGGGGCGTCCATACTCGTTAACGAGGAATGTCAGGTCGCCGGTCTTCGTCGCGTCGATTATGCGCCGCAGTTCCGGCACGATGGGGATCTCTAGGCGAATGGGGTTGCGGCCCTTGCGCGCTTCCGGCCAGATCACCATGCGCAAGGTCGACGGATGGGAGACACTCTCTCAGCCCAACCAGCCCTTCGCCCCTGACCAGGGGGCCTGATCAGGCCGAGATCACTATGCTCGGAGAACGCCGTTCGAGAATTTCCACCAGATCCGGGACACGATCCCACTCAATTGGGGCAAGTCAGTTCTCTGTCGTTGCCTTGAACACCAGTTCGGGCAGCACAACTTCCCATGCCTTGCGTCGAAGATAGGCCTGATGGTTTTCGTCGCCGTCGTCAGCCCGCCAGAAAAGGATTGCTGCAACACGACCATCAAGAAATGCCGAATTTTCGGGCGGACGGAACGCGCGGGACATTCGGCCAAGTGTTTCCCCACGTGAGTTGCGAATGAGCCACCGCTCTCCCTCTCTCGCCAAGCTTACCGGATCGCCGGGCTTCGCCGCGGCGATGGCTCCCAAGGCCGGGTTCCGGTCCGAGAGGCGACCGGCGAAGGACAGGTCCACGAGTTTCGGGTCGGGAGAGACATACCTCTTCCGGATCTGCGGCAGGTCTTCAGTGCAGGGGCTCACGCGCCGGCGCAGGACCGCTTCGCCTTCATCCTCGGCGAGGGCATGGTCTCCCTGCGTCAGGAGCGTGAGGCTCTGCCGAGCGCGCGTCATGGCCACGTAGAAGAGCCTACGAGGGGCATCGGCGTCCTCATTGCGCGAGGCGCGGCCCCAGCCGCCGTTGAGGATCGCGACATGGTCGAACTCGAGCCCCTTCGCGCGATGGGCGGTCAGAAGGAGAAGGCCGCGCTGCTCGGTGCGTGCCTCCCGCGCCCACTCGCCGAGCCATTGCACCAGGTCTGGCACGGGCATCGCTTTCTCATCGATCTCGCGGGCAAGGGTTCCTATCCCCTCGCCGATGACGTCCGTCCAGAAGGACCGCGGCTGACGGTTCAACGTGTTCAGCAGATCGGCGACGGTCATCAGGCGTGTGCGATCCGCCAGCAAGTCCCTGACCAGCGTCTGCATCTCGCGCAGTCGCCACAGGCTTGGAAGGCCCTCGTTCGCCATCTTGACCGGGATGCCCAGATGCTCGGCATAGCTGCGCACGGGTTCAAGACGGCGCCAGTCACGGGCGATGATAGCGGCGTTGCGCCATTGCCAGTCCGGATCAAGCCGGGACAGGCGCATGAACTCGTCCAGTGCCGCGACCGCCTGCGCTTCATCGCCTGGCGGTGTGTCTAGCAGCGTCACGCGGCCGTGGCCGACCGGGTCGATCTCGGCCATTCGCCCGCCGGGAACATCGTTTCGCCGTGCGCGGTCCACGGAGATCTCGTGCCCGTCTTTCATACGGTTCCGTGCTGGCGCGATCACGGCGTTGGCCGCCGCTACTATGTTCCCGGAAGATCGATAGTTCTCGGTCAGGAAGGTCGGCCTGGCGGAGTAATCCTCTTCGAAGCGGCGGATGAAATCGATCGAGGCGCCGGCAAAGGCATAGATGTTCTGATCGTCATCCCCCACGCCGAAGAGGCTCAGACGCTGGTCCGGATCGTCAAGACTGCGACCTGCCACGGCCGAGATCAGCGCGTATTCCTCGGACCCGATGTCCTGATACTCGTCCACGAGGATCCACCTGAAGCCCTGGATCAGCGTCTCGCGCAGCGCCTCCGCCTCGGTCTTGGACATGCCGTCGCCGCGTAAAAGGGCGACCGCCTGCATGACGATCCCGTCAAAGTCTCGTTGACTTTCGGCCAGTCCGGCAAAGCTTGCTCCCACAAGGCGCATGGCCAAGGCGTGACAGGTCGAGACCGTCACCCAGGTCGCGTCCTTGCCGATCAGGCGGCGCAGCCTCTCGCGAATCTCCGCTGCGGCATGCCGGTTGTAGGTGAGAACGAGGATGCCACGCGGATCCTCCCGCCGCACGCGAACCAGATACGCGATGCGGTGCACCAGGACCCGCGTCTTGCCCGAGCCTGGGCCCGCCAGAACGAGGACGTTGGTCTGTTCTCGGTCGTCCTTGACGACCTGTTCCTGCACCGGGTTCTCGAGCGCATCGACGATCGTCCTCCAGGAGCGGCCGGTGGTCTGCCGCCGGAGCTCCGTGCCCTTGCCCGGCAGCCACCGACGAATGAAGGCGTCTCGGTCGAGGACGAAGTAATCCTCGGCGAGCCGTTGTGCCTTGTCCAACTCGTCCAGTCCCATCTCGGCGTAGGCCGCCATCACATGTGTCTGGATCGTCTGCTCCGAGTAGTGCTCCTCGAGCGGCGCGAAGTGCTGGACCGTGAACTTCCCGGCCTTCGGATTCACATGCACGGTCATCGCCTGGCGAAACACGGTCAGGCCGCGGCCAAGCGTCAGGACCTGCTGCTCGTGAAGCCAGAGAAGGGCGCGATCCATCAGGCGGTTGACATCACGCACCTCGCCGCGCAGAAGCGCGTCTCCGTTCAGCGCAGCCAGCATGTCGCCCAGCGTGGTCTCGACCTGGATGTCCTTGCCGCGCGCAGCTTTGGGCGCCCGTTCGAGAAGATGCGTGAGAAGTCGCTCACCCGCTTGCCGTCGCAGCGCGGCCGTTTTCTCGAGAACACCCCATGTCCGCTGTAATCGGACCGACAAGGTGGTCCGACTGAGCTTGCGCAGGCTCACATTGCCGCGGCCCCCGTCCTGATCACGTCCGTCGAACGTCATGCCGCGTAACAGCATCTCGACGAGGTCGGGCCGGACTTTCGAGTGACCGTTATCGCGCAAGGCCTGGCACGTCTCGGTGAGGTTGAGGGCAAGCGGCACGCCCTCGTCGGCCTCGGGTGCCGTCTCGCGCATGAGAGCGATCAGATCGGCTTCGAGCCGTGCTGCCTGCTCCAGCCTCCTGTGAGATGCATCTTCGACGGCCACATGCACGAAGACGGTGACAGCGGTGTCGTTGCTTGCGATCCCGAGCACCTCGAGATCGGAGAACGCTTTCCTTAGCGCATTGCCCGTGAGGCCGCTGGCGCCGGTCAGTTCGTCGGTGGAGATGCCGGCATCGGCGTCAGCGGTCATCACGTGCCGGATGACATCAAGCAGCTGCTTGCGCCGCGTTCCGGTGATCTGCGCCTTGTCGAGAAGTTCGGTCGCTTCTGCGAGGTTTCGGATGCGCAGCGACGAGGGAAAAACCTGAACACGGTTTTCCTCCCGCGAAAGAAGCTTCGCCTCTTCGAGCCAGGCCACGGCGGTTTTGACGCGCGTGTCGTCAGTTGCGCTGTCGCGCTCGAACTCGGCGTCGTGCTCCTCCCGCACGATTTCACCGGAGGTGGCGATGACCGATCCGTTCTGCTTGAGCCGCTGATCGAGCCGTCTCAAGGCCTTCAGGATGGCGCCGATCTCGTGCCGGGCGAGGCGAGAGCGCGCCGAGAGACTGAACTGACGCTCCACGTCGTCCGCGCTGAAAAGCAAGACGCAGTTGGCCGGGGCGCGATCCCTCCCGGCGCGGCCGGCTTCCTGCAGGTAGTTCTCAAGAGAACCGGGGATATCGCCATGGACGACGAGCCGGATGTCCGGCTTGTCGATGCCCATGCCGAAGGCGTTCGTGGCCGCAATCACGCGCAGGTCGCCCACGCGGAACCGCTCCTGGATCTCGCGCTTTTCCTCTGCGGAAAGGCCGGCATGGAAACGCTCGGCCGCCAGCCCCTGCGACTTCAGGAACTCGGCGGTCTTCTCCGTGGCGCTCCGCGTGGCACAGTAGACGACGGCGCCGGACGCACCTTCGGAAGGAAGGTCGGATTCGATCGCATCGAGGATGTCTGCGAGCTTCGTGGTCGGTTGGGTGGGGCGCACAGCGAACGATAGGTTCGTCCGCACCGCGCCACCATCCAGCAGGTCCAGTTCGACGCCTAGCCTTGAGTGGAAGTGTTCCCGGATATCGCGCACGACTTCGGGTTTCGCGGTCGCCGTCAGGCACAGGACAGGTGCAGGGGCTTCGTCGCCGGAATACTCTTGGATGAAGCGGCTGACGTATCGGTAGTCCGGGCGGAAGTCGTGGCCCCATTTCGAGATGCAGTGGGCTTCGTCCAGAACCCACATTCCGACCTCGCGCTGCCGAAGCGCGTTGCGGATCGAGACCGATCGCAATTGCTCGGGCGAGATCAGCAGGATTGCCGCATCGCCCATCCGCACCTTCTCGAGCGCGTCGTGTCGCTCGGGCAGCGACAGCATGCCGTTGACGGTGACGGCGGAAGAGATCCCTGAACGCGCCAATCCCTGCACCTGGTCGGCCATGAGGGCCACGAGCGGCGAGATCACGACCGTCAGAGCGCCGGTCTTGTCGAAACGCGAGAGGGCCGGGATCTGGTAGCAGACCGACTTTCCCGTGCCCGTCGGCAGAATGCCCAGAACGCTCCGCCCAACCATCGCTTCGGAGACGATGCGTTGCTGAAGGGGATGGCCGTCTGCGTCTACAGGTTCGGGACGGAACGAGGGAAAGCCGAACCAGCGCTCCAGGGCCCGCGTCGGATCGCTTGTCTCGGTGCACCAGGTGCAGTTCGGCCGCGAACATCGGCTGTCGCGTAGATGTTTTACGATCAGCGATGCTTCCCGGAACTGGTGGCGCACCCAGGGCGGCATTACCGAGTCTCCACCGGCCACCGAGATCCAGGACAGCGCGTAGGCCATCGGCCAGCCCAGTTGCGGGCTCGAGAGCCGCGAGATCGTCTGCTCCAGACTCTGGGTGCAGACCTGTCCATCCAGCAGACGCCGGATCGCTTCCGAGGCGTCGGGAACATCCGGCGTTTCGGCGCCTCGGATGTGCCGGAACAGGGCGTCGAAGCCGGCCGAATCCTCCGCGCGAGTCGTGAGAAAGTGATAGGCGGCCATCGCGTCAGGTGAGGTCCGGGCCAGGTCGCCGAACGCGGAGATCTGATTGGCCAGAACGTCGAACACGAGGCGCGCATCGAGCTCAGGGTCGTTGACGTGCCCGGCCTCGAGCCGGCCGTCGTGGTGATGTTTCACGAGGTGGTGATACGGGTTTCTCGGGAAGGCGAGGGGATTGAGCCAGAGCGTATCGATGGGCGCTGCGCTCAGTTCCGCCAGGCGGGCGCGGCTCGCGACCAGGTGAGGAAGGTCATGCCGGAGGATGTTGTGACCGACCAGAAAGTCGGCACTGGCACAGAATGTCTCCAGGCGGTCGAGCGCTGCTTCAAGCTCGCCTTTGTCGTGCCGGAGGACGCGGTCTCCAGTCCCGTCTACGGCAGCGAACGAGAATATCCGTGCCTTCTTCGGATCGACCTCGAGATCGATGGATACGGCATTGGCGAGCGCCGTGGGCAGCTTCATCAAGCTATGCTGCGGCTCATGTCCCACTTTCAGACGCTCGCGCCACCAGCGTCTTCGTGACGTGCCGAGGGGAGGACGGCAAGACACCGCGGACGCAGGGCGATCAAGGAACTCATGGGGAGTTGTTTACCACTACATTTTGGACATGAGAGTGGCCGGAAGCTGGCAACACCGTCAATGCGTATGGCGCGGTGTCGCGGAGGTCGGATCGGCGATGATGCACCGCTGCAAGGATGGAGTATGGAGCGAAGATCACGCTGATGCGCGGCTACATTACGAACCCGGTGGCGGCGGAGTATGCCAAGGCGCACCCAGACGGGCTCATGGAAGAAGAAGCCGCACGCGCGACCGGCTTTGGCGGAGCGGGCGGTTCGGCGCGCGCCTTGGGCCGCCGGGCGGGGTATGCCGATCGAACCCGGGCCGTGGGCGAGCTCGATCCCGAGCTGCCGGTTATGCGTCGGCGTTTTTCGGTTCCTGGCCCCAGATCATCCAGAGCAACGCGCCCTGCAGATAGAGGAAGACCGTGCCGAGCCCGATCCAGGTGACCTGGCCCAGGGCGCCGACCTCCGGCATGTCGAGCAAGAGGCGCACCACGGTCTGGGCGAGCACCGCGACGAGCACGGCGGAAAGGACGACCTTGTGCATGAAGAGCAGAAATTTCATCGATCTTTTACCTGCAGGGTTACTCGCAATTCCCACGGTCTGGACCTGCGCTTTGCGCCTCGCGGGGCCGCATGTTGAAACTTTCGGGGCATTGGCTCCGGGCCCCGCGCGATCAGGGGAGAAAGCCGGTCATTGATGCGCGCTTTGCAACGCCATGATGCGGCTGGCGGCGGCCATCCCGGCGAGGTGATGAGCCCGGCCGAGCGGGAACTGCCGGCCCTCTGCACGGAAAGCCGGCCCTGGGCCGTGCCGGGGCAGGAAGTCCGCGACAGGGCGGGTGCTGCAGGTGGGGCGTCAAGGACTCGGGGCGAACTTGGGCGGCGCTTCCGGCCGCGGATCTGCAGACCGTCGGTCAAGATCCGGTCCGTGGCAGGAGTGCGAAGAGACCCATGGCAAGCCCGGTAGCCAGCATTGCGGCGCCGAGCCAGTGCGCGAGCCGTGGCAGGATCGAGAAAACGAACAGGTAGTCCTGCGCGGTTGCCCAGAGCGGCGCGGCGACGAGACCTGCCGCCAGAAGACCGGCGGCCGCCCGCGGGATCGTGGATGCGGGCCGCCGGGCACGCCAGAGCGCCGCGGCCGCGAGCGCGAGAAGCGCCACGACCAGACCGCGCGCGATGCGCTCCGCCCAGAGCACCCGCGCCATGCCGACGGGCGCGACGTCCAGGCTGTCCGACCATGCCTCGAGAGCGACGGCGAAGAGCGGCCAGGCGCGCTGGCTGTTGGCGAGGAGCACGATCCCGTCACCGCTCGCCGGCACCATGTGCAGGTGGCTCATCCAGCCGAAACCCTGGCCGCCGTGCCAGAGCGCCTGTCGCCCGTCGGAGAGCGTTTCCGTGAAGTGTCCCAGCGCGTAGCCTTCGGCCACGATCCCGTAGAGGCCGGAAGGCTGCGTGACAGGCCGGTGGAGCATCGCGACGTTCTCGGGCGCGAGGACCGGCTGCGGCCCACCCATCCCCGCGGCGGCGAACGCCGCGACATCTGCGGCCGTCGCGTGGAGGCCGCCCGAGCCGCGGCCGGGGTAGACGTAGGGCGCGACCGGTCGCGCGCCGAGGTCGTGGCCAACGGGCATGGGCGCGCCCGTCCAGTCGTAGCTCGCCCGCGTCATGCCGAGCGGGCCGAGCACCTCGCGCGCCATCCATTCCGCGAAGTCCTCTCCGGTCGCCGCCTCGACGAGCGGCTCCAGAAGGTTGAAGCCCGTATCGGAATACCAGAACCGCTCCCCCGGTTCCGCGATCACGGCGAACTCTTGCGCGAGCTGCGCGGCGGCATCGGGCCGCGGCGCCTCGGGCGGGTAGCGCGCCGTATAGTCTCCGAGCCCGAGCCCGGCGGTGTGCGACAGAAGCTGCCGGATCGTGAAGGGCGCCGTTCCCTCGGGCGGCGCCCAGCCAACCGCGTAGTCCGTCACCGGCGCGTCGAGGCCGATGCGACCCGCCTCTGCCAGCTTCATCACGCCCCAGGCCGTCACCGGCTTGGAGATCGACTCGACACGGAAGAGCGCGTCCGCGGTCATCGCGCGGCCCGTCGCCGGGTCGGCGTGGCCGAAGGCGTGGGTCCAGACCAATCGGCCGTCGCGCAACACGGCGACCACGACACCCGGAACACCGTCGGCCGCCATGCGCGCCGGGATCGCCTGCTGGAGGCGGTCCTCGAGCGCCCCGGCCGTGACGTGCACCGGGGCGAGGGCCATGGCGAGCATGACGGCGGCGCGCTGCAGGGGTGTCATTCACCGCCTCCGAGGATCGCGCGGGTCAAGGCCGCCTCGATCGCCGGGAAGGCCCCGTCGTCGCCGAGCATCCCGGCATCCGTGTTTATCATCACCGCGATGGCCGTGTCGCGGGCGGAATGGTAGCGAAGCGAGGCGACGTAACCCGGGATCCAGGCGCCATGGCCGCGCAGCTCGCCGAACGGCCCCCCGACCCGGACACTTACGCCGAGCCCGTAAGTCACGCCGGGCTTGCCCGTCGGCACGCCCGCCAGCATCTCGTCCAGATAGGCGGTCTGCATCGCCCGGCCGGACCAGACCGCGCGGCCCCAGCGCGCGAGGTCGCCGGCGGTGCTGACGAAGCCCCCGCCGGCGCCCTCGATCCCCGGATGCCAGACGAGCGCCCCCTCCGCGTCCAGCGTGCGCGCCGGCAGATCGAGGCCCGTCTCGACGTCCGCGATGCCGACGGCGAGGTTCCGAAGACGCCGCCGGTCGGACGGCTCGGTGGACGCGAGGTCCAGCGGCGCGAGGAAGCGCTCCTCCACGATGGCGGTCCACGGGCGCCCTGTCGCCTCTTCGATGGCGAGGGCCGCGAGCAGATAACCGGTGTCGGAATAGGCCCAGCCTTCGCCCGGCGCGAAGAGCGGCTCGGCGTCCAGCACCAGCGCGATCAGCGCCTCCGGGTCCGGCGGTTCGGCTCTCGCGCGGGTCGCTGCGAAGAACTCGGCGAAGGCCGGGAGATGGACGTGGTCCGGCAGCCCGCCGGAGTGGTTGAGCAGGTGGCGCGGCGTGAGCGCGTCGTGGTTCGGCAGGCGAGGGAACCAGGGGCGCCCCCCCAGCCATCGCGCAAGGGGCGCGTCGAGATCCAGCGCGCCTTCGGCCTGAAGCGAGAGCGCCGCGGCGGCTGTGAAGCTCTTCCCGATGCTCGCGGCGAGCATGCGCGTCTCTGGAGCCATGGGCACGCGGCCGTCGGGATCGGCCCAGCCCGTGGCCCGCACCTCCAGCGCCGCGCTATCCGCCCAGGCGACGGTCGCCCCGGGAAAATCGTGGCTTGCGCGCAGGGCATCGAGTGTCTCCTGCACCGGGTCCGCGCCGGTGACGGTCGCCCAAAGCAGGAGAGCCAAGGCAAGGGGGTGTCTCATTTCTCTTCTCCAAAGACGCGAGTGACGGCATCCTGCCGGCGCAGCATCGTGTCTCGGTTCCACCAGACGACCGCAGCGGCCACGCCGATCAGGATCCAGCTGTCCCAGGGCTGCGCATCCGGCCAGAGCGGGTTGATGAGCTGCCAGTGAAAGAGCACGGGCCAGAAAAGGCCGCCGCGCGTCGCATTGAGAATCGGCGTCACGACCACGGCGAGCGCGACGTTGCCGAGGAAGAAGGGCGTGAAACTCCAGCCGCTTTGCACCGCGCCCGCGAGGTGAAAGGCGGGCAGATGCCATAGACCCCACGTGGCGCCGATCAGCAACCCCGCCCAGATCGGTGCCATGTGCCGTTGCAGGAGCGGCTGCGCGACTCCGCGCCAGCCGAGTTCCTCGACCGGGCCCAGAAAGAGCATGAGGAGCATCGCCGCCAGCAGAGCCCCGGGCTGCGCCGCGGGGCTCGGCCCGTCGAAGAGCGTGCCCTTGATCGCGGCGCCTGCGACGAAGACGAGCGGGATGCCCAGCAGGACGAGGGCCGCCCAGCCGGGCGGGCAGCGCCAGAGCGTGAGTCGGGCGAGAAACCGCCGCAGACCTGTCGCGCCGCAGTGACGCCATACGAGGAGCAGCGCAGCGATCGCTGGTCCCCAGGTGGCGAGGAAGAAGGCCGGGTGCCCGCCGCCGATCTCGCCGAAGAGCGCAGAGCTCCGGGCCGGAAACAGGATCCAGGCGCCCACGATCCCCCATGTGATGAGGAAGGTGAGCGCCACGAAGGGCAGGAGCGCCCGAAAGGGCATATCGTTCTGGGACATCGTGGCGCGCAACGTGGTTCTCGCCTTGCCGGGGTGGATCGGTCCCGATGATGCGCGCGCTCGCGCGAAGGAGGCATGACATGCATCAATCGGTCGGTGCCACGCCCCGCAGAACGGCTGCTTCAGCGCGGATCACGCGTGCCCGGCGCCAGCAGAAGCAGCACGGGCATCGTTCCGAACAGGATCTGCGCGGCCAGGCCCGGCAGCGCGGCCGGGCGAAGGGTGCGGGCAAGATGCTCGGCGAAAGTGCGTCCGAAGCCCAGGGTGGAGAGCGCGGCTTCTGCCGCCATCAGGAGCGTGAAGGCCAGCGCCCCCATCGCGAGACGCGGGCCCAACCGGGCCCGGACAGGCCATCGACCCACGGCCCATCTTGCGGCGAAAAGGCTGATCGCCAGCATGACCGGGACCTCGATCAGGATGGCCGCCGCCTCGCCCACCCGAGGCATGAGGACCAGCGTGCGCGCAATGCCCAGCACGACGCCGGCGGTGAAGACCGCCGCGGTATACGCGAGGGCGGAAAGTGCGAGCGTCCGCATGTTCAGCGCCCGTGCGCCAGGACGCGTCGAGGCACCAAGCGCGACGTGATCAGCCGGTGCGCGAAAGGCGTCTCGAGTCTGCGGTTTCGTCCCATCTCTTCGCGAAGCTCCGTGATCTGCGCGGAACAGGCGAACCAGGCGGCCGCTGGCCGCGCGGCGATCGATACAGCTTCGCTCCCGCCTCTTGAACCCCTCGCTGCGATGCCTTCATTGACAGCGACCCGCCACGGATTCGCGCCTGCGCTCGGACCCATGTCCCGAATTGGATTGATCGGCCTGGTCGTTCTTCTCTGCGCTGCGGGCGCCGTGGCGTGGAAGATGCTGCCCGCCCGAACGAGCCCGATCGACGGCCCCGATCCCGTCGCGGAACTGGTTCCCGCGGAGATCGGCGGCATGACCCAGTGGCTCCTGATCCGCGGCGCGGACCGCAATGCGCCGATCCTGCTCTGGCTTCATGGCGGGCCGGGTTCGGCGCAGATGCCGATCCGGTCGGTGACGGAGGCCCTCGAACGCCATTTCGTCGTCGTTCATTGGGACCAGCGCGGCGCGGGCAAGTCGAACCCGCCGGAGTTCGACCCCGCGACGATGACGCTGGACCGCTTCCTCGCCGACGCGCGGGAGGTCACCGCGCTCCTGCGCGCGCGGCTGGGCGACCAGCCGCTGATCGTCCTCGGCCATTCCTGGGGCACCATGCTCGGCGCGCGTCTCGTGGCGCGCTGGCCGGAGGATTACGCGGGTTACGTCGCCGTCGGCCAGCAGGTCGACACGCTGCGCGGCGTGGAGGTCGCGCTCGACTGGCTCCGCGAGGCCGCGCCGGACTCCGAGCTCGCCGCCATGGCGCCCGAAGCCTTCCGCGACCACGCGCTCTATGTCCGGCTCATGCAGGCGCTGGAGGCGCATGGCGGGGGCATGAACGTCTCGCTCGCCGCGATGCTGCCGCGCGCGTTGGCCGCTCCGGAATACCGTCTGCCGGACTACATCCGCTGGTTCGACGGCGCGAACCGCGGCAGCGGGCCGATGTGGGCGGATTACCGGGCGCGCGACCTGATCGAGGAGGTGCCGCGGATGCCGGTGCCCATGCTGGTCGTCGCCGGCGCCGACGACATGAACACCCCGGTCCCGCTGGTGCGGGAATGGATGGACGGCGTCGAGGCGCCGAAGGGCAAGCGGCTGGTGATCTTCGCGGAATCGGGCCACGCGCCCTTCCTCACAGAGACCGGACGCTTCGTGGAGACCGTGGTCGCTTTCGGTGAAGAGGTGACGGCGGAGGAATAGCGCGCCCTCCGGTCCGAGGATCGCGCGCGGCGGTGGCAGATGCAGGGCGCCGGGACCGCGCTTGCCTCGGAGCGTCGCACCGGTTCCGCGGCAGAGCCGAGGCGGCGTGGCGCGGGCAACGAGTGTTCCGCCACCGCCTGCATCACTCCTGCGCCCCGGAGAGCCGGTCGCCCCGGACGAGGAAACGCCCGTCGATGCGCAGCGCGAGCGGCGCGCCGGAGATGGGCGGCGCGCCTTCCGGCGCGGGGCGTTGCGCATGGATGTGCAGGTGCGGCTCCGTCGAGGCGCCGGAATTGCCGACCTCGCCCAGCCTTTCCCCGACCGCCACCGCGTCGCCGGGGGCGACCGTCACGCTGCCCTGCCGCATGTGGGCGAGGACGATCTCCGCCGCGCCGCAGCGCAGGATCACGTGATTGCCGAGCCGGTTGACCGGGTCCTCGTCAGGCACCTCGAAATCCGGTCTGCCGCCCTCGGCCGCGACGACCCGGCCTGCACAGGGCGCGCGCAGCTCCGCGCCGAAGATCGCGTAGGCCGCGGGATCGGCGGGCCGCCACCCGGAGGCGCGCAGGCCCCACGGGCCGAGCCCGAAGAAGTCGACCGCATAGGACTGCCCGCGCCAGGGCCGGAAGCGCGCGACCTCGGGGTCGAGCGTCCGGAGATGCCCGTTCATCAGCCGGTTCGATCCGCCATGCCCGACGAGGTAGTCGCCGGGACCGAACGGATTGGCGATGTCGACGACCTCGACCGGCGGCAGGCTCCGCGCGGCGATGGCCCGCGCGCCGTACCAGGCGCCGGCGATCAGCAGGACCGCCGACAGGGCCAGCCCGGCCCACCCCCAGGCACCCTCCGGCAGCAGGTGCGCCTCCGTGCGCACGATGCGCGGAGTCCACACCAGAACGATGATCAGCCACAGCGCGCCGTAGACCCAGGGCAGCCACCAGACCGGAACGGCCCATTGCGAGACGCGCGCGAGGGCATAGAGAAACGCGGCGACCCCGGTCGCCTGCATGAAGAACCCGGCGAGGCTGGGGTTCGGAAGGACGGCGAGCCAGACCAGAAGGGCGACAGGCAGCGCGACCTGAACGGCGAGGACCAAGGCCATCATGGGCAGATCTCATGCCAGCGGCGAACTTCGCGACGCGGTTTGACCCGATTCCACGCTCCGATGGAAGGCCGTCCGCGGTCGGGGGCCATGCCAGCAGGCCGAACCGATGGTCTGCCACGCGGTGAAGGGAAGAAAGCCGACCGGGACGACCCGGGCTGATCCGCGACCTCCGACCGAAGGGCCTTCGATGCCGACCACGTGAATATCATCCGTCGAGCCCGGTCTGGCGCGCTTCGCAAGCCTCCGTTTTGCGCGCGTGATGAAGCCCCGGTAGAGAGGCTGGGCGTGTGTTTCGGCCAGCTTCCAGGCCTGTAGCCTCGAGCTGTCGTCTCCCTCCTTCGCATGACGCCCTGTCTGCGCAGTTGCGGGACGGGCTCTCCTGACGACGGTGTGTTCGGAGCCATTCCGAGCAAGGGGTGAGCTTGCCGACCCTGACCGGGGAAACGCGCCGCGAACCGGCCGAAGGGCTCTCGTTCGAAAAACGCTGCTCGCTCGCCGAGATCACGGTCCGCACCCGCGGCCTGCCCGTTACTCCGGAGGGGCGCGCCGGAACGTCGTACGGTAAAGCAGACGCCGCGATCCCGCGTAATCGTTCGTCGCATAGTGCAGCGTCATGCGATTGTCCCAGATCACGACATCTCCGCGCCGCCACTTGTGACGCATCGAGAAATCGGGCCGGGTCGCGTGCTTGTAGATCTGCTCGAGGAAGGGGCGGCTCTCCTCTTCCGTCAGACCATCGAACCGCGTGGTGTAGATCGGGTTGAGAAAGAGTGCCCTCTTTCCCGTCTCCGGGTCGGTGATCACGGCGGGGTGCAGCATCTCGCGGTCGGCCTCGGGATCGCCGCGCGTCATCTTGATCGAGGCATTCGCCCGCGTCTTCGCCGGGGGCGCGAACCTGACGCCGTAGGGCTTGCCGACATGCACCGCCCGGCGCCCGTCCAGGAAGGACTTCAGATGCGCCGGAAGCGTTTCGAACGCGGCGGTCTGGCTCGACCAGACGGTATCGCCGCCGACGGCGGGTATCTCCGCCGCGGTCAGCACGGATCCCGCGGGCGGGTTCCCGAGAAAGCTGAAATCGCTGTGCCATTCGCCCCCGAAGACGCCACCGCTGTCCTCATCTGCCTCCTTCAGCACGGCGATCACCGCCGCATCGTCGGCCATGGGGGCGACATGGGGAAGCTGCATGAGCTCACCGAAAACCGAGGTCAGCCGTTTCTGCTCCTCGATGCCAAGGCCCTGGTCGCGGAACACCAGCACATGGTGGGCGGACAGCGCGGAGCGAAGGTCGGACCGAAGGCCCGGGTCGTCGAGCAAGCGAAGGTCGATGCCCGACATCTCCGCACCCAGAAATCCGGTCAGGCGCGTTATGTGGGGCATCGCTGATGTCTCCGGTCCGGTCTGGTCCACCGCATCGCTCGCAGTCGGAGCCAATCTCCTGGCCCTGTCAAGAGATGCCGGTCCTGCACGCTGACCCGGCGGGGAGAGAATGCCGGCTGCCTGAGAGCGCCGCGGAGCCGGGCGGGAACGACAATTCGCCGGTCAGACCGCTGCCGCGCGCCTTCCGCCCGGAAGCCCATGTTGGAACCGGGCGCTCTCGCCTCCACCGCCGAACCGGGCCATCGCGAGGGGTGCCTCCTCCTGCATGACCGTCTCCTCCGCCTGGCGGGTCTCGCGCCCGGGATCGTCAAGGCGATCCCGGACGGGCAGCAGGCCCCGCGGGTGACGCTGTGGAGGCACCCCTTCAAAGCGCCAACCGTACCGCCTCGCGCAGCTCCGCGTGCAGAATCCAGTTTCCCGGGGCACCCTCCGTCTCCGTTTCGCCCTTGAACCCGAGCAGGGCGGCGCCTTCCGAAGAGCTGGCCGCCTTGCGGGCGTCGGTCTTCACGGAAAGGTATTCGGCGATCAGCAGGCCCGCCGCGAGAAAGGATCTGTTGGCCGACGCTTCGGATTTGTACCCCGCGGCGCTTGCCATGCGCTCATCGGTCAGCCCGTCTTCGCCGGCCAGGGACAAGGCGGTCAGCATCGCGTGTTGCGGTCGTGAGAGCGCGACCTGGCGGATCGCCTCGACGTATTCCTCGGTGCCAGGAACGGCGATGCCCGTTCGCGGATCCTTGCGGCGTTCGCCTGTCCGTCGATCTTCCCGTGCATCAAGGACGTCTTGCAACGCGGCGATGGCCGCCTCTTCCGTCGCGCCGGTCGCTTCGGCGATCATGCCGCGTGCCTTCGTCGGAGGCTTCGGAAATGCGCGTGCGACGAATTTCCCCCCAAGCCAACCCGACTTGATCTGATACCGGCTGTGTTCTCCCAGGAGGATCGCAGGCGGCGCGCTCTGCTTGGCATCCTTCTTCTTCGTTTCCTTCTTCATGCCCTTGAAAAGATCGGGGGCCTTGTTCGTGTGGCCCGCGGAACTGAACTGTGCCATC
>CAZPCU010000012.1:0-15984 GCA_964585075.1 uncultured Rhodobacterales bacterium | reverse complement strand
ACCACGACGGTCTGGTTGGGCTCTATGATCAGCGCGGGGCCGGTGACGGTGTGGCCGGGGGCCAGCGCCTCGCGGCGGACGACGCGGGCGCGGTGCGCCCTGCCCGCGGTGAAGAGATCCACCTCCGCCTCGGCCTCGGCCTCGCCGGTCACGGTCTCGCCCTGCGGCTCGGGATCGGCGGCGGGCTCGGCGGCCAGCCCCTCGATCTCGGCCGCCTCGATCACGAGCGCCGCGTCGGGGTCGGTGAAGCCGAACTCGGCCTCGTGGGCCGATTCGAAGGCCCGCCGCGCCGCGGCGACGTCGCCCGTCCACCCCACGGGCAAGGCGGTGTCGGTGCCCGCGTAGCGCAGATGCAGCCGCGGGACGAGCTCGATCCCGTCGCGGGGCACCCCCTGGGCGGCGAGCGCCTCCCCCACCTCGCCGGAAAGCTCGGCGAGGGCCGTTTCCACCTCGCTCTTCCGCGCCTTCCCGAGTTCCGTCTCCAGCCCACGCTGGCGCGCCTCGGTGACGCGGGCGAGCCCGATGCCGTAGGCCGAGAGAAGCCCAGAAAGCGGATGGACGAGCACCTTCGTCATGCCCAGCGCGTCGGCCACGAGGCAGGCGTGCTGACCGCCCGCGCCGCCGAAGGCGTTCAGGAGATAGCGCGTGACGTCGTAACCCCGCTGCACGCTGATCTTCTTGATGGCGCCGGCCATGTTCTCCACCGCGATGCGCAGGAAGCCTTCCGCGACCTCCTCCGCCGTCTTTCCCTCGGCCTCGGCGATCTCGGCGAATTTCTCCGCCACGGTCTCCCGGTCCAGCGGCTGGTCCTGGTCGGGTCCGAAAATCGCCGGAAAGTAGCCGGGATTGAGCTTGCCGAGCATCACGTTGGCGTCCGTCACGGTCAGCGGGCCGCCCCGGCGATAGCAGGCGGGGCCGGGATCGGCGCCCGCGCTGTCGGGGCCGACACGGAAGCGCCCCGGCTCGGCGTGCAGGATCGAGCCGCCCCCGGCGGCCACCGTGTGCAAGCGCAGCATCGGCGCCCGCATCCGGACGCCGGCGACCTGCGTCTCGAAGGCGCGCTCGAAGGCGCCGTCGAAATGGGCGACGTCGGTGGAGGTGCCGCCCATGTCGAAGCCGATCACGCGATCCTCGCCCGCGATCTGGCCGGTGCGCGCCATGCCCACCACGCCGCCCGCGGGGCCGGAGAGGATCGCGTCGCGCCCCTTGAAGCGGTCCGCGGCCGTGAGCCCGCCCGAGGACATCATGAACTGAAGCGTCGGGCCTTCCGCGTCGGGGGGCGTGGCGCCCAGGGCGCCGGCCACCTTCTCGACGTAGCGCGAAAGGATCGGCGTCAGGTAGGCGTCCACGACCGTCGTGTCGCCCCGGCCCACGAACTTGATGAGCGGCGAGGCCTCGTGGCTGACGGAGACCTGACCGAACCCGGCCTCCCGGGCCGCCTCGGCCAGCGCGAGCTCGTGCCCGGGCGCGGTCCAGGCGTGCATCAGGACGATGGCCACGGCGTCGATGCCGTCGGCCTTCGCGGCGTCCAGCGCGGCCCGGGCGGCGGGCAGATCGAGGCCGCGCTCCACCGTGCCGTCGGCGCGCACGCGCTCGTCCACCTCGACCACGCGCTCGTAGAGCATCTCGGGCAGGACGATCTCCTTGGCGAAGATGTCGGGCCGGTCCTGGTAGGCGATTCGAAGCGCGTCGCGGAATCCCTCGGTCACGAGAAGGAGCGTCCGGTCGCCCTTGCGCTCGAGAAGCGCGTTGGTGGCGACCGTGGTGCCCATGCGCACCGTGCCCACCCGATCCGGCGGGATCGCGCCGGGCGCCGCGCCGAGCAGCCGGCGGATGCCCTCGATCGCCGCATCGTCGTAGGCGCCGGGGTTCTCCGACAGAAGCTTCATGGCGGTGAGTTCACCGCCCGGGTCGCGGCCGATGACGTCGGTGAAGGTGCCGCCGCGGTCGATCCAGAAATCCCACCGCCCGTCCGCCGCCGTATTCGTCATCCCCGCCTCTCCCCGTCACCAAGCATTCGATGACAATTTGTTGACAAATTGCCAACGTCTGGTCAACCTCCATGCTGTCCGGGCGCGGATCGCCCCGCCCGGCGCAGAACAGCGACCGAACAACGACAGGGATGACCGCCATGACATTTCTCGCCTTCCGCAGCCTCGCCGGCGCCGTCGCGGGCGCGGCGCTCGCGCTGCCCGCCGCCGCCGCGAACTGGGACATGCCCACGCCCTACGGCGACAGCGTGTTCCACACCCAGAACATCATGCAGTTCGCCGAGGACGTGGCCGCGGCCACCGACGGCGCGGTGGAGATCACCGTGCATTCGGCGGGCTCGCTCTACGCGCATCCCGAGATCAAGGACTCCGTGCGCCGCGGCCTCGCGCCCATGGGCGAGGTGCTGATGTCGCGGCTCGCCAACGAGGACCCGATCTTCGCCGTCGATTCGATCCCGTTCCTGGCCTCGAGCTACGAGGAGGCCGCGGCGCTCTGGGAAGCGTCCCGCCCGCTCGTCGAGGAAAAGCTCGCGGCCCAGGGGCTGACGCTGCTCTTCGCGGTGCCGTGGCCGGGCCAGAGCCTTTACAGCCAGGAACCGCTGACGTCCGCCGCGGATCTCGAGGGCGCGTCGTTCCGCGCCTACAACGCCGCGACCGAGCGGCTCGCGCAGCTCATGGGCGCGGTGCCCACCCAGGTGGAGGCCGGAGACATCCCCACCGCCTTCGCCACGGGCCGGGTGGACGCGATGATCACCTCGCCCTCCACCGGCGTCTCGAGCCAGGCCTGGGACTTCACCTCCCATTACACCGACACGCAGGCCTGGCTGCCGAAGAACATGGTCATCGTGAACACGCAGATGTTCGAGGCGCTCCCCGAGGACCAGCGGGCCGCGATCCGCGAGGCCGCCGCCACCGCCGAGACGCGCGGATGGGAGATGTCGGCCGCCGAGACCGAGCAGAAGATCGCCTCGCTGGAAGAAAACGGCATGACCGTCTCCCAGCCCTCCGAGGCGCTTTCGGCCGAGCTCGCCGAGATCGGCGAGACCATGACCGCCGAATGGCTCGAACAGGCAGGCGACGAGGGCCAGCAGGTCATCGAAGCCTACCGCTCCGGCATGTGATCCGCGCCCGGCGGGGCCGCGCCCGGCCCCGCCACCCTTTCCCCGAAGTCCAGCCGGAGACGCCGGATGCGCCGGATGCTCGACCGCCTCTACGACGGCGCGCTGTGGCTCGCCGCCCTCGCCTTCGCCCTGATCGCCGGGCTTGTCCTCCTGCAGATCCTGGGGCGCCTCGTCGATCGCGCCGCCCGGGTGCTCGGGCTCTCGCCCCCGGGCTTCACCATTCCATCCCTCGCCGAGTTCGGCGCCTTCCTCTTCGTGGGCGCGGTGTTTCTGGGGCTCGCGGGCACGCTCCGGGCGGGCGGGCATGTCCGCGTGAAGCTCGTGATCCGTTCCCTTCCCCCGGCGGCCGCGCGCTGGCTCGGCGCGGCGGTGGCCGCACTCGCCGCGGCGCTCGGCGCCTTCGCCTGCTGGTCGAGCCTTCTCCAGACGCTGGACAGCCTGAAGTTCGACTCGGTGAGCTACGGCGTGATCCCCATCCCGCTCGCCATCCCGCAGGCGGTGATGACGCTCGGCCTCGCGCTCTTCACGCTGGCGCTCCTCGACGCGATGGTCACGCTTCTGCGCGGCGGCACGCCCGCCCATGACGCTGCCGAGCTTCGCACCGAGGAGGCGCGCTGATGGAGATCGCGCTTCTTTCGCCGCTCCTCGTGGCGGTTCTCTTCGGCGCGCTGGCGGCCGGGCTCTGGGTGGGGTTCGCGCTCATCCTCGTGGGCCTCGTTGCGATGGTGGCCGCCGCGCCCGCGCCTCCGGAGCTCGTCTTCGCCACCAAGGTCTGGGGCGGGCTGTCGGTCTGGGATCTCACGGCGCTTCCGATGTTCATCTGGATGGGCGAGATCCTGGTGCGGTCGCGGCTTTCCTCCGACATGTTCTCCGGCCTCGCCCCCTTCACCGCGCGGCTGCCCGGGCGTCTGCTCCACGTCAACGTGCTGGGCTGCGCGCTCTTCGCGGCGGTTTCCGGCTCCTCGGCGGCGACGACCGCCACCATCGGGCGCATGTCGCTGCCCGAACTCAGGGCGCGCGGCTACGACGACCGGATGGCGATCGGGACGCTCGCCGGGTCGGGCACCTTCGGTTTCCTGATCCCGCCCTCGATCATCCTCATCGTCTACGGCGCGGCGACCGAGCAGTCCATCGCGCGGCTCTTCCTCGCGGGCGTGCTGCCGGGGCTGATGCTGGCCGGGCTCTTCGGCGGCTACATCATGCTCTGGTCGCTCCTGAACCGGGCGCGGATGCCCGCGGCCGAGCCGCCCACCGACCGGCGCGAGGCGATGCGCGCCGCGGCGCGGCTTCTGCCGGTGATCGGGCTCATCATCGCGGTGATCGGTTCCATCTACGCCGGCATCGCCAGCCCCACAGAGGCCGCGGTGATCGGCGTGGCCGGCGCGCTCATCCTCGCCTGGGCGACCGGCGCGCTGTCGTGGGCCGGGCTCGGCGACTCGCTTCGCGCCGCCACGGTCACGACCTGCATGATCTCGTTCATCCTGGCCGGCGCGGCCTTCCTCACGGTGGCGATGGGCTACACGGGCATCCCGCGCCAGCTTGCCGCCTGGATCGGGGAGATGGGTCTTTCGCCCTTCGCGCTCCTGGCCATCCTCACCGTGTTCTTCATCGTCATGGGCATGTTCCTCGACGGGATCTCCATCGTTGTGCTCACCGTCTCGATCATCCTGCCCATGGTGACGGCGGCGGGGATCGACCCGATCTGGTTCGGCATCTTCCTCGTCCTCGTCGTCGAGATGAGCCAGATCACTCCACCCGTGGGCTTCAACCTCTTCGTCATCCAGACGATCACCGGGCGGGACATCTTCACCGTGGCGCGCTACGCGCTGCCCTTCTTCCTTCTGCTGGTGCTCGCCGTGGCCATCCTCGCCGTCTTCCCCGAGATCGCGCTCTGGCTGCCGGGCACGATGCTGTCGCGATGAGCAGGGAACGCGACAGGGCCGCGGTCGGGCCGGTGGTGAGCTCTGCCCACCTGGCCAACTCGAAGGTGCCGGAACTCTCCGAGGTGGAGTTCGCCCTGACCATGGCGAACCACGCCTTCCAGCGCTGGATCACGCGCTGCATGACGGCGGCCGGCGAGGCCGGCATGTCGCCCCTCGAGGTTCTGATCCTCCATCTCGTGAACCACCGCGACCGGCCCAAGACGCTCGCCGACATCCGCCTCGTGCTGCATGTCGAGGACACGCATCTCGTCTCCTACGCGGTGCGCAAGCTCAGCGAGCGCGGACTCGTCGAGACCGGGCGCGAGGGCAAGGAAAAGACCGTGAAGATCACCGAGGAGGGCACGGCGCTCTGCACGCGCTACGCCGAGGTGCGCGAGGCGCTGCTCGTCGAGGGCATCGCCGCCTCGGGCTTCGATCCGGCGGAAATGTCGCGGCTCGCCGCGCTCCTGCGCGCGATCTCGGGCAGCTACGACCAGGCCGCCCGGGCCGCCACCACGCTGTGACGGGCCTGCTGGCGCGGGCGGGGCGGCAGGGCCGCTGGCTCCTGCTCGCGGGGTTGGCCGCGGGCATCCTGTTGCCGGGCCTCGCCGAAGCGATGCTGCCCGCGATCGTGCCCCTGATCGCGGCGACGCTCTTCGTCGCGGCGCTGCGCACCGGGCCGGCGGCGGCGCTGCCTCCGCGGGCGGGACTCGCGCGGGCGGCCCTGCGCACGCTCGCCTTGCAGACCGCCTTGCCGCTCGCGGCGGGGGGCGCGCTGGCGGCGCTCGGCTGGCTCGACACGCCGGCGGGCCTGGGCGCGGTGCTGGTCTTGGCCGCCGCGCCCATAACCGGCGTCCCGGGTCTCGCCGTGATGAGCGGGGCCGATCCCGCGGCGGCGCTCCGCCAGCTCGCCCTCGGCACGGCGCTCCTGCCGTTCACGGCGGCGCCGGTCTTCGCGCTTCTCCCGGTGTTTCCCGACCCGCTCGCCGTCGCGGCCGGGGCGCTGCGGCTTCTTGCGGTGATCGGAGTCGCGGTGGGGGCGGCGGCCCTGGCGCGGCGACTGATCCCGGCCCTCGCGAACCCCGAGTCCGCCCCGGCGCTCGACGGCGCCATGGCCATCGCCATGGCGGTGGTGGTGATCGCCCTCATGTCGGCGGTGGGGCCCGCCATCCTCGGCGCCAAGGCCGCACTTGCCGGGAACCTCGCGCTCGCCTTCGCACTCAACCTCGGGCTCGCGCGCGGCGTCTTCGCCGCGACGGCTGCCTCGCTGCCGCGGCCGGAGGCGGCGGCGCTCGCCATCGCGGCGGGCTGCCGCAACCTCGCGCTGTTCCTGGCTGCCCTGCCGCCGGAGAGCGCGGCGGGGATCATGCTCTTCGTGGGCTGCTACCAGGTTCCCATGTATCTCACGCCATTGCTGCTGCCGCGCCTCCTCGGCCGGCGCTGAGCCATTGCGCGCGCGCCCGATCCGTTGGATCAAGGCGCGGCAGGAGGACGACCAGATGACAGACCCCGCCGACGATCCGTTCGCCGTTCCGCCGGATACGCTCGGCCTCGACCCCGACGAGATGCGCCGGCTCGGCTACAAGGTCGTGGACATGGTCGTGGACCGCGCCATGCGCCGCAACGCCGAGCCCGCGATCCGCACGGGCGCGCCGGAAGAGCTGCGCGCCGTGCTTGGCGGCCCCCTGCCGGAAGCGCCGATGGACCCGGACGCCTCGCTCGAGCTCATGGCCGAGGTGGCCCTGGCGCATCAGCAGCACGGCGACCACCCGCGCTATTTCGCGCGCGTGCCAGGGCCGGCCTCCTTCGCGGCGATCCTGGGCGAGTGGATGGGCACGGGCTTCAACACCATCGCCTCCAGCTGGGGCGGCGGGTCGGGGCCGGCCACGGTGGAACTCGTGGTGGTGGACTGGCTGGCGGAGCTTCTGGGCCTGCCGCGCCGGACGGAGGGCGTGCTGCTTTCGGGCGGCTCGCTCGCCAATCTCACCGCCTTCGGCGCCGCGCGCGCGGAGACCGGCCCGGGCGTGGCCTACCTCACCGACCAGACCCACGCCTCCCTGCCGCGGGACCTGCGCGCCCTGGGCTGGGCGGAAAACGACATCCGCGTGCTTCCGGCCGATGCGCGCTGGCGCATGGACCCGGAGCGGCTGGCCGACGCCATCACCGCGGACCGCGCGGCGGGGCGCCGGCCCGTCATGGTGATCGCCACGGCGGGCTCCACGAACACCGGCGCGGCGGATCCGCTGGACAAGATCGCCGACATCGCGGCGCAAGAGGGGCTCTGGCTGCACGTGGACGGCGCCTACGGCGCGCCGGCCGCGCTCACGCCCGAGGGCCGCGCCGCGCTCGCGGGGATGGAGCGCGCGGATTCCCTCGTGCTCGACCCGCACAAGTGGCTCTTCCAGCCCTATGACGTGGGCGCCTGCCTCGTCACCTGCCCCGGCGCGCTGGAACGCGCCTTCGCGATGAGCCCGGAATACCTGCGAGACGTGCAGCAGGGCACGGGCGCCGTGAATTTCGGCAATCGCAGCCTCGAGCTCAGCCGCCGCTCCCGCGCGCTCAAGCTCTGGATGTCGCTGCGCACCTATGGCGCGGCGCGGTTCCGCGCGGCGGTGGCGGACGGCCTGCGCCTTGCCGAGATCGCCGAGGCCGAGCTGCGCGACCGCGCCGATCGCTGGGAGGTGGTGACGCCGGCCGAGCTCGGCATCGTCTGCTTCGCGCTCCGGGGCGCCGACGGCGCCGAGCACGAGCGCCGGGCGCGGGCTGTCTCGGAAGGGGGCTTCGCCTGCCTGACGACGACGACGCTCGGGGGCCGGAGCGTGCTCCGGCTCTGCACGATCAACCCGCTCACGACGCCCGAGGACATCCGGGGCACCCTCGACAGGCTGGAACGCGCGTGAGCTTCGCGCCCGCTCACCACGGCGGCGGGCGCGCCTCGAAGATCGCCTTCAGCTCATCGGCCCGCGCCTCGCTCCAGCCCGGCGGATCGGTGAGCGCGGCCCAGGCGTCGATGTAGTCCTCGGCCACGTAGAAATGCCCGTAGCCCTCGATCGCGAGCGCGATCGTCATGTCGAGGCCGACCTGGAAGGCGGTCACGAGCGGGAACCACCGCATCTCGGGCGAGACGTCCGGGGCGCGCGGCTCCTCGAGCCAGGCGGGCCTGCGCCATAGCGTGCCGAAATCGAAGTTGACGATGGGATCGCTGCCGTAGCTCAGGAAGACGAAGCGGATCGGCCCCCAGGGCGCGGGCGCGACGTCCAGCACGTTCTCCTGGTTGGTGACCCGTATCATGGAGCCGTTGCCGAAGGTCGGCCGCCAGGCCGGGCTGTCCGGGTTGCGGTTGCTGCGGACGTAGCTCCAGAGCGGAGCCACGAAGGGCGAGCCCGCCCACATCGCGCCCTTGGGCGGCGCGTCGAGCACGTCGAAGAGCGGGAACTCCGCCTGGCTGTTGAGCGCGCCCTGGCTCAGCCCGTGGATGTAGAGATCCGGCCGCTCCTCTTCGGGCAGCGTCAGCCAGTGGCCGTAGATCACGTCGAAGAGGGCCCGCGCCTGGTCGAGCCCGTATTCGACGTTCGTCAGGATCGAAAGCACCGAGGTCAGGTAGGAATACTGCGCGGCGACCTGCGCTGTGTCGCCGCCCCACATGAAGTCGATCGTGTCGTGGGCGCCCGGATCCATCCAGCCCGTGCCGACGGGCGTCGTGATGATCAGCAGTTCGCGCTCGAAGCCGCCGGTGCGGATGAGTTCCTCAAGCGCGAGTTCCGCGCGCTCTCGCGCGGTGTCCGCCGAGACGCGGCCGACATAGACGCGCACGGGACGCATGGCGCCCTCTCCCCAGTACTCGGCGATTTCCTCGGCCGAGGGCGTGCGCGCGACGAAGTCGCGGCCCCGGTTGCCGAGCTCGTCCCAGCCTATCAGCGATGCCTCGCTGCCCGTCATCGACGGATCCGTGGGCTGATCCTTTCCCGCGTCGAAGACCTGTTCGGCCGCGGCGAAGGCATCGTCCGCCAGCGCGAGCCCCTGGCGCACCAGCACGCCGTTCACGATCGTCCAGGAGATGAAGACGGCCACGAGCACCCCGAGCACCGGCCCGGCGCGGCCGGGCAGGACGCGGCCGAGGGTTCCGCCCGCCCGGCGGGCCATGAACATGAAACCGCTGCCCGCTGCCCATAGGACGAGGAAGATCGCGAAGGCGATCCCTCCGACGACGACCGGATGCCCCGTCGTGACCGGCTCGAGCTGCATCACGGCGCGCGTGGCGTTCTGCCACTCCGCCGCGTTCCAGAGACCCCAGCCGCAGAGGCCGAGCGAGACCAGCACCAGGAAGCTCCGCACCGCCCGCTCGCCGGAAGGGCCCGGAAGCGGGAGGAGCATGATCCGCCAGACCCAGACGAGAAGGCTGCCGACCGCGTAACCGACCGCGGCGGAGATACCGCTGAGCGCGCCCTGCATCACCGGATCACGCGGGATGAGGGACGGGGTGAGCGAGGCGACGAAGAAGATCGCGGCGAAAAGGATGCCGAGGCCCGTCGGCACCCAGTGGCGGCGCCGCCAGCCGTACTCGGCCTCCGTATCGAATGCTTCACTCATCGCTTGCCTCCGCCGGCTGCCCGGCCCCGACTGAAGGCGTATTGCCGCGACGTGTCAATCCTGCGACGCTTCCCCGGGCGGATCGGCGGCCTCGCTCGCCGCCCCGCGGGATTTCCGGATCAGATGATCGCCGAGCGCGCCCGCCGCGGCCAAGAAGAGCCCGATCCCGAGGAAGATGTAGATCATGGTGAACACCTTCCCCGCCACGGTTTCGGGCACGAGTTCGCCGTAGCCCACGGTGGAGATCGTCACCACCGAGAAGAAGAGCGCGTCGAGCCAGCCCCAGCCCTCGACCCATCGGTAGAACAGCGTCGCCAGGGCGATCAGAGTGCCGGTGAGCGCGAGAAGCGCCCGCACGCGCGCATCGCCGAACGCGCCGACGATCCCCCCTGCCAACCATTCGAGCGGCCGTTGCCGTGCCATGTGTCCTCCGCCGGAAGCTTCGCCTTTCATCAAGACGCGGGCGGCAGGCTGTGGCAAGGTCCCGCCATGAAGTTCGGCTGGCCGGGGCGGCGCGCAATGTGGTGGATCCTGATCGGCGGCGCGGTGGCGCTGATCCTTCTGGTGGTCGCGGGAAACACGGTGGGGCGCTACACGGGGCTCACCGTCGCCCGGGAGCCCCCGGCCGAGCTCTCGGCGCTGCTGTCGCCGCATTACCGGGTCACCCGACCCGAGGGCGAGGGGCCGTTTCCCACAGCGATTCTTCTCTCGGGCTGCGACGGGCCGCGCGACAATCTTCCGCGCTGGGCCGAGGCGCTGAAGGCGCGCGGCTGGGCCTCGGTCGTGGTGGACAGCCACACGCCGCGCGGCTTCACCGAGTTCCAGCTCTGGCGGCTGATCTGCGCGGGCCAGCTCCTCAACGGCGCGGAGCGCGCGGGGGACATCGCGGTGGCCCTGGACGACGTGCGCGCCATGCCCTTCGTGGACAAAGACCGCATCGCGCTCGTCGGCGCCTCCCACGGCGGCTGGGCGATCCTTGAGTTCCTCTCCATGGCGGACCACGGGCAGGTGCCGCACATCCTGACGGAGTGGCCGGAAAGCCTCGCCGCCGCCCCGCTCGACGGCATCAGGGCGGCGCTCCTGCTCTATCCCTATTGCGGACAGCTGAGCCGCGCGAGCCGGCGCGGCTGGCAGAGCGAGATCCCGGCGCTGTTCCTGCTCGCGGAGAACGACGCCATCGCCGACGAGACGGACTGCCTGCGCGTGGCCGGCCGCGAGGCGCGGCGCGGGCTGCCGGTGGAGACGCACGTCTATTCCGGCGTCACCCACGGCTTCGACCAGCAGGAGAAGGCGCCGCTCAGCACGCTCGGCTACGATGCGGAGGCGACGGAGGACGCGCTCGCCCGCGGCGGCGCCTTCCTGGACGCCGCGATCGGCCGCTAGGTTTTCGTCGCGCCGTCGTCGTCCCCGGGACCGGAATGCACGAGATCCGGCGTGGCGTCGGGCCGCCCCTTCACCCGCTCCCGGAGCGACTGGAAGACGACGTAAAGCGCCGGGATCGCGAAGATGCCGACAACCGCCGCCGCGAGCATCCCGCCCGCGACACCCGTGCCCACGGCGCGGCGGCTCAGCATCGAGGCGCCCTCCGCGGTGACGAGAGGGATCAGGCCCGCGATGAAGGCGAAGCTCGTCATCATCACCGCGCGGAAGCGGGCATGGGCGCCGCCGATCGCCGCGTCCACGATGCCGTCGCCCTGCTCGCGCCGCGCCTTGGCGAACTCCACGATCAGGATCGCGTTCTTCGCGGCCAGCGCGATCAGCACGACGAGGCCGATCTGCGCGTAGATGTTGAAGGGCAACCCGGCGAGCAGAAGCGACAGCATGGCGCCGGCCACGCCGAAGGTGACCGACAGGAGAACCGGCACGGGGATCGTCCAGCTCTCGTAGAGCGCGACGAGGAAGAGATAGGCGAAGAGCAGCGCCATGGCGAGGATGGCGCCGGTCTGGCCCGCGGCCTGCTTCTCCTGCAGCGCGGTGCCGGTCCATTCGAAATCGAAACCGGTGGGCATCGACGCCTCGGCCACCTCCTCCATGGCGGCGAGCGCCTCGCCCGAGGAGACGCCGGGTGCCGGGTTGCCGCTGATCGTCGCCGAGCGCTGGTTGTTGTAGCGCTGCAGCGACATGGGGCCGACGATGTAATCGACCTCGGCGAAAGCGCCCACGGGCACCATCTCGCCCGTCGCGGAGCGCACATGGATGCGTGCTATGTCGGGAACCGCGTCGCGGTCCTCTGGCCTGGCGGTCATGCGCACCTGCCAGGAGCGTCCGAACAGGTTGAAGTCGTTGATGTAGGCCGATCCGAGCGTCGGCTGAAGCGCCGCGAACACCTCCGAGAGCGGCACGCCGAGGGCGTAGAGGCGCTCCCGGTCGATGTCGAGGAAGAGCTGCGGGCTGTCCGCCGAGAAGGTGGTGTAGACCCCGGCGAGCCGCGGATCCTGGTTCGCCGCGAAGGCGAGCCCGCGGGCGGTGGCGGCGAGGTCTTCCGCGCTCTGCCCCTGTGTGTCGAGAAGCTGTGGGCGGAAGGTTGAAGGCGATCACCTGCGCCTCGCGGATCGCCGCACCGCGCGTCGTGGCCTCCCGGATCGCGTTGAAGACGGATGTCTCCTCGGTGGTGCGTTCCTCGAAGGGCAGCATCGTCACCAGGGCGAAGGCAGAGTTGGATTTCGAGATGCCGTCGAGGATCGAGAAACCGGTGACCGAGGTCACGCTCTCGACGCCGGGCAGCCCCATCAGCATCTCCTCGACCCCGCTTTGCGCGGCGACGGTGCGATTGAGGGACGCCGCCTCGGGCAGGCGCGTCTCGACGATGAAGGAGCCCTGGTCCTCGGAGGGCAGGAAGCCGGTGGGCACCGCGCGGAAGAGCCCGCCGGTCGCCACCGCCGCGAGGACGAGGAGCGCGACCCCGAGGATCGCCCGCCGGGCCAGCGCGCCCGCGACGCGCGTGTAGCCGTCCCGCGCGCCGTCGATACGGCTGGAAATCCAGCCCATCACGCCCTTGCGCGGCCCGTGATGCGGTTTCAGCAAGATGGCAGAGAGCGCGGGCGAGAGCGTGAGCGCGTTGATCGCCGAGATCACCATCGAGACGGAGACCGCCACCGCGAACTGCTGGAAGAGCTGGCCCGAGATGCCGGGAATGAAGGCCACCGGCACGAAGACCGACAGCAGCACGAGCGTGATGGCCACGATGGCGCCGGTGATCTCTCCCATGGCGGCGGAGGCCGCCTCGGCCGGCGTCATGCCCGGGTTCTCGGCCATCTTGGCCTCCACCGCCTCCACCACCACGATCGCGTCGTCCACCACGATCCCGATGGCGAGGACGAGCGCGAGAAGCGAGACGGTGTTGATCGTGAAGCCCATGGCGAGCATCACCGCGAATGTGCCCACGAGCGCCACGGGCACGGCGACGACCGGCACGATGGTGGCGCGCAGCGAGCCGAGGAAGACGAAGACGACGAGCACCACCAGCACGAAGGCCTCGACCAGCGTGTGCTCGACCTCCTTGATGCTCTCCTTGACGAAGGTGGACGTGTCCGAGACCACCTCGACCCCCATGCCCTGGGGCAGCGTCGGCGCCGCGTCCTCGAGCGCCGCATTGACCCCGTCCGCCGCGGCGATGGCGTTCGCGCCAGGCGCGAGGTAGATGCCGATGAGCGTGGCCGGCACACCGTTGAAGCTCGTGCCGACGTCGGCGCTGCGCTCGCCCAGCGTGACCTCGGCCACGTCGCGCACGCGCACGACGCTTCCGTCCGCCCCGCTGCGCAGGATGATCTCGCCGAATTCCTCGGGGCTTTCCAGCCGGCCGCGCGCCGAGACGTTGAGCTGAAGGCCCGGATCCTCCGTCATGGGCTGGCCGCCGACGCGGCCGATGGCGGCCTGCACGTTCTGGCTTCTGAGCGCGGCGGTCACGTCCGACGGCGTGAGGTCCAGCGCGGCGAGGCGATCGACGTCGAGGTCGATCCGCATGGCGAACTGGTTGGCCGCGAAAACCGAGGCATCGCCCACGCCGGGCACGCGCTTCAGCCGGTCGAGGAGGTTGATCCGGGCATAGTTCGTCAGGTCGCCGCCGGTGACGGCCTCGCTCTCGGCGTAGAGCGCCACGCCCATCAGCAGCGAGGAGGACTTCTTCGCCACGCGGACGCCGGTCTGGCGCACCTCGGGCGGCAGGAGCGGCTCGGCCAGCGCGACGCGGTTCTGGACGTTGATGGTTGCGAGGTCCGGATCGGTGCCCACCTCGAAGCTTATGCTGAGGATGTAGCTGCCGTCCGCGCCCGCGGTGGACTTCATGTAGATCATGTCGTCCACGCCGATGACCTGGTCCTCGATCACCTGCGCGACGGTCTGCTCCACCACCTCGGCCCCCGCGCCGGGATAGGCGGCGACGACGGCCACCTGAGGCGGCACGATGTCCGGGAACTGCTCCACCGGCAACCGCTGGAGGGCGAGGAGCCCGGCGAGGAACAGGACGATGGAGATGACCCCGGCAAGGCGCGGGCGGCGGATGAAGGTATCGGCGATCATCTCAGCCGTCCCCGGCCGGCGCGGCGTCCACCACCATGCCCGGGCGGACCTTGTTGACGCCCTCGGTAACGACGCGCTCGCCCGGCTCGAGCCCGGCCTCGATCGCGGTGAGGCCCTGCGCCGTGCGGCCGGCCTCCACCCGGCGCTGCTCCACCGTCTCGCCCTCGCCCACGACGAGGACGAAGGCGCCCTGCACGTCCCGCTGCACCGCCTGCTGCGGCACGGCCAGAACGCCCTCGGGCGCCGTGGCCGAAAGCGTCACCCGCACGAGTTCGTCGGCCAGGAGCCGGCCCTCGGGATTGGCGAAGCGCGCCCGTAACCTCACGCTGTCGGTGCCCGCGTTCACCGCGCTGTCGATGAAGGTGATGTCGCCCGGTTCGGGGTAGGTGCTGCCGTTGGCGAGTTCCAGCGTCACGGCGGCCTCGCGGGCGGCCTTTCCGGCCTCGACGCGCTCGAGATAGTCGCGCAGCGTCGCGGTGGGCACCGCGAACTCGGCATGGATCGGATCGAGCTGCGTCAGCGTGGCGAGCGGCCCCGTCTCGGGGGCTACGAGCGCCCCCTCATCCACCGCCGAGGGCCCCAGGCGCCCGGCGAAGGGGGCGCGCATCTCGGTGTAGGAGAGGTTGAGCTGCGCACGCTCCAGCGCCGCCTCGAGGCGCAGCACGTCGCCCTCGGTGCGGCCGAGCGCCGCCTCGGCATTGTCGAGCGCCGACTGCGCCGCCGACTGCCGCTGGACGAGTTCGGCCTGGCGGTCGCGCTCGATCCGGGCGAGCTCGCGCTGTGCCTCGGCGGCGCGCAGCGCGCCCTCGGCCTCCCGCACGGCGGTCTCGTAGAGATCGGGCTCGATGCGGAATAGAAGCTGCCCTTCCTCCACGCGCTCGCCGGGCTCGAAGGCGATTTCCAGCACAACGCCCGAGACCCGCGGCACGAGCCCCACCCGCTGCGCGGCATCGAGGCGCCCGTTGTACCGCACGGTCTCGGCGAGCTCGGTCACCTCCGCCGGGGCCGCGACGACGGCGGGCGGCGGGGCGGATTGCTGCGCGGACGCGGAGGCCACGATCAGAAAGGTAAGGGCCGTCGCGGCCAGGCATCGGGGCATCAGCGGCCTCTCCCGGGGTTCATGCATTCATTGGAGCCTTTATGGAGCGGTTTCGCCGGAGATCAAGACAAAGCCCGATTTCCGCCGGGCGCCGAGGAACTCGGGCTTCACGGGCGGGGGCGTCTGGGCTAGCGTCGGCGCCAAGCGCCGCCGCAACACCGAGAGGACCCAATGATCCGCCTACTGTTTTCCACGGCCGCCTATCTGGTCGCCAACGCCATCGGCCTTTTCATCGCAACGCTTCTTCTCGACGGCTTCCGAATCGATGCCCTGTCCTTCGTCGTCGCGGTGGCGCTCTTCTCGGGCATCCAGGCGGTGCTGAGCCCGCTCATCACCAAGATCACGTTCAAGAACTTCCCCCAGCTCATGGGCGGGATCGCGCTGGTCACGATCTTCATCGTCCTACGCATCACCGCCTGGATCATGCCGGGGATGGAGATCGGCGGGATCTCGAACTGGCTGGCGGCCACGCTTCTCATCTGGCTGGGCAGCCTGATCGCGTCCATCCTCCTGCCGATCTACGTCTTCAAGCAGCTCCGCGAGAAGAAGCAGCAGGGCGGCTGACGGGCGCCGGGCCGGCCCGCCAAGGGCCGGGCCCGACGCGAGCCTTCGAACTCGAGCGTCAGGCGTTGCCGCCGCCCTCGCCCCATTCCCCCGACAGGAGCGCCTCCTTGTTGTTCCGCAGGAAGAAGGCGAAGGCCACGAGCGTCGCCCCGGTGGTGATGAGTTCCACCGCGAGCAGC
>CAZPCU010000011.1:0-16101 GCA_964585075.1 uncultured Rhodobacterales bacterium | reverse complement strand
AGGCGCTCGACGCGCTCGGGGTCGATTACATCGAGGGCGGCTGGCCCGGCGCGAACCCCACCGACAGCGCCTTCTTCGACGCCGCCCCCGAGACCCGCGCCCGCATGACCGCCTTCGGCATGACGAAGCGCGCGGGCCGGTCGGCGGAGAACGACGAGGTGCTCGCCGCCGTCCTGAACGCCGGCACGCCCGCGGTCTGCCTCGTCGGCAAGACCCACGACTACCACGTGGAGCGCGCGCTCGGGATCAGCCGCGAGGAGAACCTGGAGAACATCGCCCGTTCCGTCGCCCATGTCGTGGGCCAGGGGCGCGAGGCCATCTTCGACGCCGAGCATTTCTTCGACGGCCACGCCTCGGACCCGGGCTACGCGCTCGCCTGCCTCGAGGCCGCGCTCGCGGCGGGGGCGCGCTGGATCGTGCTCTGCGACACCAACGGCGGCGCGCTGCCGGGGCGCATCGGGCGCGTGACGGGCGAGGTGATCGCCCGCGGCATTCCCGGCGACAGGCTCGGCATCCACACCCACGACGACACCGAGACGGCGGTGGCGGGCAGCCTCGCCGCGCTCGAGGCTGGCGCGCGGCAGGTACAGGGCACGCTGAACGGCCTCGGAGAGCGCTGCGGCAACGCGAACCTCACCGCGCTCATCCCGACGCTGAAGCTCAAGGAGCCCTGGGCGAGCGCGTTCGAGACGGGCGTCAGCGACGCGGCGCTCGCGGGCCTCACCCGGACGAGCCGGATGCTCGACGAGATGCTGAACCGCGTGCCCCAGAAGCAGGCGGCCTATGTCGGCGCCTCGGCCTTCGCCCACAAGGCGGGGCTCCATGCGAGCGCGATCCTGAAGGATCCGTCCACCTACGAGCATGTCGATCCGGGCCGTGTCGGCAACGCCCGCGTCGTGCCGATGTCGAACCAGGCGGGCCAGTCGAACCTCCGCCGCCGCCTCGCCGGGGCGGGGCTCGAGGTGGCGCCGGACGACCCGGCCCTCGCGCGCATCCTCGAGGAGGTGAAGGCGCGCGAGAACGAGGGCTATTCCTACGACACGGCGCAGGCGAGCTTCGAGATCCTCGCGCGGCGGCTTCTCGGACGGCTGCCCGACTATTTCGAGGTGAAGCGCTACCGGGTGACGGTGGAGCGGCGGAAGAACAAGTACGACCGGATGGTGAGCCTCTCCGAGGCGGTGGTCGTCGTGAAGGTCGATGGGGAGAAGAAGCTCTCGGTGAGCGAATCGATGGACGCCGCGGGCTCCGACCGCGGCCCCGTGAACGCGCTCGCCCGGGCGCTCGCCAAGGATCTCGGCCCCTACCAGTCCGTCATCGACGACATGCGCCTCGTGGATTTCAAGGTGCGGATCACCCAGGGCGGGACAGAAGCCGTGACGCGTGTCATCATCGACAGCGAGGACGGGCAGGGGCGGCGCTGGTCCACCGTGGGCGTGAGCGCCAACATCGTGGACGCGAGCTTCGAGGCGCTTCTCGACGCGATCACCTGGAAGCTCGTCCGGGACGCGGGCTGAGCCGGGAGGGCCTGGCCATGACGACCGAAGACGAGGAACTCGCGGCCGTGATGCGCCTGCACCGGGGCATGGCCCGCCAGGGGCCCGGCACGGCCGAGGACGTGCACTGGGCGCTGGAGGCGCTGGGCGTCTCGGGAGAGGCCCGCGTCCTCGATGCGGGCGCGGGGCCGGGCGCGGACACCGAGACGCTGGCCGAGGCGCTGCCCGAGGCGCGGATCGAGGCGGTGGACGCCTCGCCCGCGCTGGTCGCGGAGGCGCGCGCCCGCCTCGCCCGGTTCGGGCCGCGCGTCACCGTCCGCGAAGGCGACATGGCCCGCGTCGAAGGCCCCTGCGACCTCATCTGGTGCGCCGGGGCGCTCTACTTCCTGGGCGTCGCCGAGGGCTTGCGGGCCTGGCGCGGCGCGCTGGCGCCCGGGGGCGCGGTCGCCTTCTCCGAGCCCGTCTACCTGACCGATCCGCCCTCCGAGGCCGCGCGGGCCTTCTGGGCGGGCTATCCCGCGATCACCGACCTTTCGGGGTTGGAGGCGCGGGTGCGCGCGGCAGGTTACGCGGTGGAGGCGGTCCGGCACCTCGGCCCCGCGGCATGGCGGGGCTACATGGATGCGCTCGAAGGCCGCATCGACGAGCTCGAGGCGTCGGGCGAGCGCCCGGACGACCCGGCCCTCGCCGCGGCCATGGCCGAGGCGCGCGCCGAAGTGGCCGCCTGGCGCGCCGCGCCGGGGGACATCGGCTACGCGCTGGTGCTCGCGAGGCCGGCGTGACGCTTCAGGCCTGCGCCGAGCTTCTCCGCCGGGGCGATCCGGACCGGTTCCGCGCCGCCATGGCCGCGCCGCCCTCCGCGCGCGCGGTGCTCTTTCCGGTCTTCGCCTTCAACGTGGAGGTGGCCCGCGCGCCCTGGGTAGTCTCGGAGCCGATGCTGGGAGAGATCCGCCTGCAATGGTGGCGCGACGCGCTGGAGGAGATCGCCGAAGGCGCGGCCCCCCGGCGCCACGAGGTTGTGACGCCGCTCGCCGGGGTCATGGACGCCGAGGGCGCGCGGCTTCTCGACGGGGTGGCCGCGGCGCGGCGGGCCGACCTCGAGCGCGCCCCCTTCGCCGACGAGGCGGCGCTTCTGGCCTATATCGACGCCACGGCGGGCAACCTTCTCTGGGCGGCGGCGCGGGCGCTCGGCCCCGCCGAGGAGGCGGTGGTGCGCGACGCGGGGCTTGCCGCGGGGCTCGCCGCCTATCTCCGCGCGGTGCCGGAACTCGAGGCGCGGGGCCGCGCGCCCCTGCCGGACGGGCGGCCCGAGGCGGTCGCCCGGCTCGCCGCCGAGGGCCGCCGCCGCCTCGCCGCCGCCCGCGCCCGGCGGCGGGAGGTCTCGAAGGCCGCCGCCGCGGCGCTCTTGGGCGTGGGGCAGGCGGGGGCCGAACTCGCCCGCGCCGAGGCGGACCCGAGGCGCGTGGCCGGGGGCAGGCTCCGCGCGAGCCCTGCGCGGGAGCGCGCGACGCTCATCTGGCGCGCGGCAACGGGGCGCTGGTAGGCGCTACGCTCAGGCGGCCATGTCGCGGGGCCGGAGGGTGAGCCAGATGAGCGCGCCGCCCGCGAGCATGAGGAAGGGCACCATGGCGAGGTTCACCGCCTGCCAGCCGGCCTCCACCCCCGCGCCGGAACAGTTCATCAGCGTGCCCGACGACAGCGAGGCCGCGGTGACCCCGCCGAACACGATCAGGTCGTTCATCCCCTGCACCAGCCCGCGTTCGTGCGGCTGGTAGGCGGTGGCGAGCATCGTCGTCGCGCCGATGAAGCCGAAGTTCCAGCCCACGCCGAGAAGCACGAGCGCCACGAAGAACTGCTCGAGCTCCACGCCGGTGAGCGCCACGGCCCCCGCCGCGGCGAGGATCGCGAGGCCGGTGGCGACGATGGTTTTCGCGCCGAAGCGCGCGATCAGGTGGCCCGTGAAGAAGGAGGGCACGTACATCGCCAGCACATGGGCCGTCACCACGTCCGCCGCGTTGCCCTCGGTGAAGCCGCAGCCCACCACCGCGAGCGGCGTCGAGGTCATCACGAGGTTCATGAGCGCGTAGGAGACCGTGGCGCAGATCACCGCCACCGCGATGGTCGGCGTGGTGATGAGCTCCCACCGCGAGCGCCCCTTGGGCGCGTCCTCGGACGGGACGGGCGGCTTCGGGATGTCGAGGGCGAGGAAAAGCGCCGAGCCCAGGACGTTGAGCGCGATGACCGCGAGGTAGGTGCCGAGGAAGGGGATCACGAAGGCCTGGCTCGTCACCTTCACGAGCTGCGGGCCGATGATCGCCGCGGCGAGCCCGCCGGCCATGACGTAGGAGATGGCCTTGGGGCGGAAGGCGTCCGAGGCGGTGTCCGCGGCGGCGAAGCGGTAGAAGCCGTGGGCCGACATGTATAGCCCGGTGAGAAGGCTGCCCGCGAGGAAGAGCGGGAAGGAGGCGTACCAGAGGCCGAGCGCGCCGACGAAGCCCCCCGCCGCGCCGCCCATCGCGCCGATGAAGAAGCCGGTGCGCCGGCCGTAGCGCTGCATCGCCCAGGAGAGCGGCGTGGCCGAGATCATCGAGCCCAGCACGATGAGCGAGATCGGTAGCGTGGCGAGGCAGGCGTTCGGCGCGAGCGACTGCCCCGCGAGCCCGCCGATGGTGAAGATCATCGGCATCTGCGCGCCGAGCAGCGCCTGCGCACCCACCAGAACGGCCACGTTGCGCCTGGCGCGGGCGTCGCTGTCGGCGTCGGAGAGGGCGGCGTCGGTCATGGGCCTCGTGCTACGCCCGGGCGCGGGCGGTGGCAAGACCCTCGCATGCAGGTTGCGCGATATGTCCGTCCCATGGCGCCAGGGCGCCGGGCGCGTTATGCAGGGCGCATGGTCGGACGCATCATCGAGACCCCGGACTGCGTGGCCGAGGGGGCGGCGTGGCTCGCCCGCCGCGAGCCGCGCTTCGCCCATGCGCTGGAGCGGACGGGCCCCTTGCCGCTGCGCCGCCGGGGCGACGGGTTCGCGGCGCTTCTCTCCGCCATCGTGAGCCAGCAGGTGAGCGTGGCCGCCGCACGGGCGATCCAGGGCCGGCTCCGGGCCGCGCGGCTCACCGGGCCCCGCAAGATCATGTGGGCCACGGAGGCGGATCTGGCCGCCTGCGGCCTCTCGCGCCAGAAGATCCGGTACGCCAAGGCGCTCGCCGCCGCGCGGATCGACTACCGGGCGCTCCGCGAGGCGCCCACCGAGGAGGTGGTGGCCACGCTCACCGAGGTGCCGGGCATCGGCGTCTGGACGGCCGAGATCTACGCGATGTTCTCGCTCGGCCGCGCCGACGTCTTCGCGCCGGGCGACCTCGCGCTCCAGGAATCGGCGCGCCTCCTCTTCGGGCTGCCCGGGCGGCCGAAGGAGCGCGCGCTGCGCGCCATGGCTGAGGACTGGTCGCCCTGGCGCGCGGTTGCGGCCCGCGCGCTCTGGGCCTACTACCATGTGGAGAAGGAACGGGAAGGGGTGACATGACGCGGGTTCTTCAGGCGGAGAAGGTGGCGCCGCGCTCCGGGGAGACCCGGTCGGCGGTGGTGTTCCTGCACGGCTACGGCGCGAACGGCGCCGATCTCCTGGGCCTCGCCCAGCCGCTGGGCGAACACCTGCCCGACACGCTCTTCGTCGCCCCTGACGCGCCCGAGGCCTGCGCCGGGGCGCCCATGGGCTACCAGTGGTTCCCGATCCCCTGGATCGACGGCTCCTCCGAGGAGGCGGCGGAGCAGGGGATGCGCGCGGCGGTGGCCGACCTCGACGCCTTCCTCGACGCCTTCATGGTGGACGAGGACCTGATGCCGGAGCAGGTGGCGCTTTTCGGCTTCAGCCAGGGGACCATGCTCGCGCTTCACGTCGCGCCGCGCCGCCCCGACGCGGTGGCCGGCATCGTGGCCTTCTCGGGCCGGCTGCTCTCGCCCGAGATTCTCGGCGACGAGGCGGTGAGCCGCCCGCCCGTGCTGCTCGTTCACGGCGACATGGACGACCTTGTGCCCGTGCAGTCCATGCCGGAGGCCGCCGAGGCGCTGCAGAAGGCGGGGTGGAAGGACGTCTATGCCCATGTGATGGAAGGCACGGGCCACGGCATCGCGCCCGACGGGCTCGGCGTGGCGCTCGCCTTCCTGCGCGACAAGCTGGGGTTCTGATCCCCGGGCCCCGGTCAGTCCTCCCGCGCCCAGAGGCGGGGCTCGGCGATCTCGAGCGAGTTGCCCGCGGGGTCGCGGAAATAGATCGAGCGCGCCCCGTTCGGCCACTGGAAATCGGCCTCGATCGCCACGCCGGCCGCCTCGAGACGGGCGCGCCAGAGATGGAGTTCCTCTGCGCTGGCGGCGAGGCAGAGATGCCCCGGACCCTCGGCGCCATGGGGCGGCACGGGCAGCGTCGCGTCCGGGGCGGGGGGCGTCGCCGTCTCGGCCGGGTTGAAGACCAGCACGACCTGGGCGCCCGCCCGGTAGAAGACGTGGCGGTCGCCCACCCGGCGGATGCGCTCGAGCCCGAGCACGCCGCCGTAGAAGGCTTCGGCGGCGTCGAGATCGGCGGCGTAGACCGCCGCCTCGAGCACGCCGCCGGCGGGCGGGGCAGGGGGCAGGGCGTTGATGTCCATGGGGCCCGAGGCTATCAGGGCCGCCCGCGGCTGTCACGGTGCGCGGGCGCTGTGGATAACCGTCACGCAGTCGTTACAGGGCCGCGCTACCAGTCTTGCGAAACCACTGGATATAGCGGGGCTTGCCCTAAGCGCAACGCGATATATAGTGGGGCAGGAGGCTGGCAGGAATGGGGCGGCGCACCCCGCCCCGGCCCCGGCGCGGGGTCCGACGGGCGGAGGCGGTGAGCTAGATGGACGGCGATTTCAGGACGACCTTCGTAAGGGAACCGGCGGCGCTGAGGCAGCACCCGGCGCTGGTGCTGAACGCCGACTATCGCCCGCTCTCCTATTACCCGCTCTCGCTCTGGCCCTGGCAGGAGGCGATAAAGGCCGCCTGGCTCGACCGGGTGGACATCGTGGCGGAATACGACGACGTCGTGCGAAGCCCCTCCACCTCGATACGCATACCCTCGGTGGTGGTGCTCAAGGATTACGTCAAACCCCGGAAGCGCGTGGCCTTCACGCGCTTCAATCTTTTCCTGCGGGACGAATTCCGCTGCCAGTACTGCGGCGCGAAGGGGGACCTGACCTTCGACCACGTGGTGCCGCGCGCCAGAGGCGGCGTCACGAGCTGGGAGAACGTGGTCGCCGCCTGCGCCAAGTGCAATCTCCGCAAGGGCTCGAAGAGCCTGCGCCAGTCGGGGCTCACGCTCCGCAAGCCGCCGCGGCGGCCGGGCGCGGAGGAGCTGCGCAACATGGGCCGGCGCTTTCCGCCCAACCACCTGCACGACAGCTGGCTCGATTTCCTCTACTGGGACGCGGAGCTCGAGGCCTGAGCCGCCGCGTCACGTCGCCCGGCCGGGGCGGAGCCGAAGAGACGGGAGCCGGCGCTTTTCAGGCCGCTGCACCGGGCAACCGCCATGGAGCCCATGTCGAGCATCGCGTCTGCGGGGGAAATGGCGGCCGCGAGAGGTGAGCCGTCCGCCGCGATATCCGGGAAGAGCTCGCCGGCCCTGTCGGGCCGGTCTCTCGCGCCGGGCTGCCAGGGGGCGCGGGAAAGAGCGCCCGCCGTCGCTGGCGGTTCAGACGCTCTGGTTCTGGCGCGTTGCGCCCTGGGACTTCTGCTGGCCCGACGAGGTTTCCGCGGGTTGCGGCGCCTGCTGGGCCTTCGCATTGCTGCCGCTGTTCAGCGGATCGTCCTGACGCTGGACCGAGCCCTCGAAATGGGCGCCCGACTCGATGGCGATCGTCTTGTGGATGATGTCGCCTTCCACGCGCGCCGTGGAGGTGAGCCGGACCTTGAGGCCGCGCACCCGACCGACGATCCGGCCGTTGATGACCACGTCGTCGGCGGTGACCTCGCCCTTGATGGTGGCGCTTTCGCCGATGGTCAGGAGATGGGCGCGGATGTCGCCCTCTACGGTGCCCTCGACCTGGATGTCGCCGGTCGTCTTGACATTGCCGGTGATATGCAGATCCGAGGACAGCACCGACGCCGGCGGTTTCGCCTTGTGCGGCGGGGCCTTGTAGTCGCCCTGCTTGGCCGCCGGCGCGGCCTCTGCGGGGGCCGCCGGGGCGGCCGTGTCCGCCTTGGGGCCGGGCTCGTTGATCTTGCTCTTAGAAAACATCGTTAGCAGCCTTGATGTAGATCATGGGGTTGACGGGCTTCCCGCCGACGCGGACCTCGTAGTGGAGGTGCGTGCCCGTGGAGCGTCCGGTGTTCCCCATATCACCGATCCGGGTGCCGCGCGATACCTTTTGGCCGACCTTCACGCGAATGCGCGACATGTGCGCGTAGCGCGTCTCGATGCCGAACTGGTGCTGGATCTTCACGAGCCGGCCGTAGCCCGAGAGCCAGCCGGCATGGGTGACCACCCCGTCGGCCGTCGCGTAGATGGGCGTGCCGTGGGAGGCCGCGAAGTCCGTGCCGTTGTGCATGCGCCCCCAGCGCATGCCGAAGCCGCTGGTGAAGCGGAAGCTGTCCTTGACCGGCATCGCGAAGGGCGCCTTCTCGGCGGCGATGCGGTAGAGGTTGATCTCGTCGAGCCGGTTCAGGATGCGGTTCGCGCGCTCCGCGTCCGGGTGCGGCTCCCCGCCGCGTGTCGAGAAGGACAGCGGCGTGATCGGGCCGCCGAGGCCCGAGTAGCCCCGCCGCACCTCGTCCAGAAGGCGGTCGGAATCGAGGCCCGCGCGCTCGAACATCTTGTCGAGCGGCTCGACCGAAACCGTCATCGCTTCCTCGAGCTGGCGGAAGATCTCGTCGTTCTGGTCCTGCATCAGGCGGATGCGTTCGGCCATCCGGTCGGCCTGCCGGAGCGCGTCCTGCGCGTCGGCCACCACCTTGTCGCGCTCGGCCGCCGTTTCGGAGAGCGCGCGCGTCAGCATCGCGACCGCGGCGGCGTCGCCGCTGCCGGAGTCCGGCGCGGCGCCTTCGCCGGAAAGCGCGGCGCGCAGCGTATTCGCCTCTTCGCGGGCGCTCTCGCGCTCCTTCATCGCCGTGCGGAGCTTGGCCTGGATCACCTCGATCCCGGTCTCGAGCTCGCGTCGCCGCGTCTCGGAGGCGAGAAGCTGCGACTGCATGACAGAGACCTGCTCGAGCGCGGTGTTGAACCGCTCCTGCGCGGCCAGTGCCTCGGCGGCGCGGGCGTCGCGCTCTGCAGAGAGCTCGTTCAGCCGCTGCTGGTAGGCCTCCATGTCGCGCTTGGCCTGCTCGCGGAAATTGCCCGCGCCGATGCTGTCCATCAGAAGGACCGACGTGGCGATGATCGCCCAGGCCAGAACGAGCGTCGCCCCGCTGAAGGCGATCGCCTGCGACGCCGGCCGCAGCCGGATGAAGCGCATGTCGTCGTCGGATTTGAGGAAAAGCCGTCTCTCCGGAAAGAAACGTTCGAGAAAAGCGTTGGTCTTTATCAGCAGACGCGATCGCACGTGGTCCGCCCTTCTGTTGCCTGTCCCAATCGCGGCGCTCGGATCCCCGGTCCGGCACCTTGGCGACGGGCTTAGCGAGCAGGGTCAGGGCCCGCAAGCTTTTTGGCACAAACCGTCGGAATCGCGCGTCGAATCGCGCCAAACCGGCAAGATTCCGCCGATTCGCGCGAGGATTTCGCGCGGCGGGATCAGGACGATCCGCGCGCCAGCGGCCAGTAGAAATCGGGCGGCAGCCCCGCCTCGGCGCGCTTTTCCTCGTTGAAGGGCGGCTTCGGCGCACCCTTGAAATAGCGCCGCACAAGAGCGTGAAAGACATCCTTCGGGTCCGCGTCCTCGCGCCCGCAAAGGAAGTGGAACCACTTGGATCCATAGGCGACGTGCCCGACCTCCTCGGCGTAGATCGTTTCGAGGGCGGAAACGGCCTGTTTCGCCTCCGCCTTGCGGAAGATGTCGATCATGCCGGGCGTGACGTCGAGGCCGCGCGCCTCGAGCACCATGGGCACCACGGCGAGGCGGCCCATCAGGTCGTCGCGGGTGTCCTCGGCGGCGCGCCACATCCCGGCATGGGCGGGCAGCGCGCCGTACCGGCTGCCCATCGCTTCAAGGCAATCGGCGACAAGATTGAAATGCTTGGATTCCTCGTCCGCGGCCTTCACCCAGTCGTCGTAGAAGCCGGGCGGCATCGGCACATGGGCGAAGCGCGCGACGATGTCCCAGTGCAGGTCCACCGCGTTGAGCTCGATATGCGCGACCGCGTGGAGGAGCGCCTTGCGCCCCTCGGGCGAGCCGGGCTTGCGCTTCGGCACGGCGCGCGGGTCGAGAAGCTCGGGCCGGTCGGGCCGCGCCGGGCGGAGCGGCGGGCGCGCCTCGCCGAGGGGCAGCGCCGCGCCGGCCGCCCGCGCCTCGAACCAGCGCGCGGCGTGGGCGCGCGAGAGCGCCGTCTTGGCCCGCGCGTCGGCGGTGGAGAGCACCTCCACCGCCATCTCGGTCAGCGTGGCGCTCACAGCGCCTTCGCGGCCTCGAGAACCTCCTCGGCGTGGCCCGGCACCTTCACCTTGCGCCACGCGCGGGCGATGCGCCCCTCGCCGTCGATCAGGAAGGTGGACCGCTCGATCCCCCAGAAGGTCTTGCCGTACATGCTCTTTTCCTTCCAGACGCCGTATTTCTCGCAGACGTCGGAGCCCTCGTCCGACAGGAGCGTGACGCCGAGATCGTGCTTGGAGACGAACTTGTCGTGGCTGGCCACGCTGTCCTTCGAGATGCCGAACACCTTGACGCCGGCGGCCTCGAACGCGTCCTTGAGCCCGGTGAAGGCGATCGCCTCCTTGGTGCAGCCGGAGGTGTCGTCGCGCGGGTAGAAATAGAGAACGACGGGCGAACCGCGCAGCGAGGACAGCGTCACCTCGCCGCCGCCGCTGGCGGGAAGCGTGAAGTCGGGGGCCATCTCGAGAGTGTCAGACATGGAAGGGGCGCTCCTCTGGCTGCGAAATCCGGTATTCCATAGTAGGATACGGGCGTGACAATCAAACCGATGAGGCAGGAGACGGAATGAGCGGCCGCGCCAGCGATGCGGACGCCGGCCCGGCGAAAGGGCGGCAGCGGCGGCGCGCGGGCCTCTGGGGGCTCGTGGCGCTCGGGCTTTTCGCCGCGGCGGTCGCCGGGGCGGTGCTGGCGCTCGGCGGGCGCGGGGTGGCGGCGCCGGACTGGCTCGTGACGCGGGTGGAAGAGCGGCTCGACCGCCTCGCGCCCGGCCTCGACGTGGAATTCGGCGCGCTGCACCTGCGTCTCGCGCCCGATGGCCACCCGGTGCTCGGGCTCCGGCAGGTGACGCTCGCCGACGCCGCCGGCGCGGAGGCCGCGGCGGTGGGCGAGATCGACGTCACGCTCGCGCTGCGGCCGTTGTTGTCGGGGCGGGCGGAGCCGAGCGCGCTTCGCCTCTCGGGCGCGATCCTGAGCCTCCGGCGCGACCGGTCCGGCCGGCTGGACCTCGCGGTGGGCGAGGCGCTCGGCGCGGGCGAGGGGAGCCTGCCCGAACTCGTCGCCCGGATCGACGGGATGGCGGCGCGGCCGCAATTCGCGCGCCTCGCCGACGTGGAGGCGCGCGCGGTCACGTTGCGCTACGAGGACGCCCGGGCCGGGCGGGCCTGGACCGCCGATGGCGGGCGCCTCCGCATCACGCGCCAGGGCGAGGCGCTGCGCCTTGCCGGGGATTTCGCCCTGCTCTCCGGCCATGACCGCGCCGCGCGGGTGGAGCTCAACGCCGAAAGCGTGATCGGGCAGCGCGAGGTCGAGTTCGGGGTCAGTTTCGAAGGGATGGGCGCGTCGGACATCGCCAGCCAGTCGCCCGCCCTCGTCTGGCTCGAGGCGCTTCGCGCACCGATCTCGGGCGCGCTGCGCAGCAGCGTGGACAGCGCGGGCGCGCTCGGAGAACTGCACGCGACGCTCCAGATCGGCGAGGGCGCCCTGCAGCCGTCCCCGGGAGCCCGGCCCGTGCCCTTCCGCGCGGCGCGCAGCTATTTCACCTACGATCCCGGGTCCGCGGTCATCTCCTTCGACGAGATCGTGGTGGAAAGCGCCTGGATCAGCGCCCGGGCCGAGGGCCGGGCGACTTTGAAGGGCCTTGAGACGGGCTGGCCCACGGAACTCGTCGCACAGGTGCGCGTGGAGGATCTCGCCGCGGACTCGGGCGATCTTTACCCGGATCCGGTTCGCATCGACCGGGCCGACGCGGACTTCCGGCTGCGGCTCGATCCTTTCGAGCTCACCCTCGGCCAGATGGTCCTCGACGATCCCGACCTGCCGCTTCACCTGTCGGGCCTCGCGGCGGCGGACCGCGACGGCTGGCGCGTCGCGCTCGATGCGCGCGCCGAGGCGCTGTCGCCCGGGCACGTCGTGGCGTGGTGGCCGCCCGGAGAAAGCCCGAACACGCGGCGCTGGATCGACGAGAACGTGCTTGCCGGCCGGCTGATCCGCCCGGCGGTGGCCTTCCGGCTCGCGCCCGGCGCGGCCCCGGAGCTTCACGCGACGGCGGGGCTCGACGGGGCGCGGGTCCGCGCCGTGAGGAGCCTGCCGCCCATAGAGGCGGGGCGCGGACACCTCACCATCGCCGGATCCCGCCTCGCCGTGGCCGTGGAGGAGGGCCGCGTCTCCGCCCGTCCGGGCGGGGTCCTCGATCTCGCCGGGTCCTCCTTCGTCGTCCCGGACATGGGCGCCGACCCGGCGACGGGAGAGATCGCGCTCGCCGTGGAGGGCGCGATCCCGGCGGCACTCCGGCTGCTGGACGAGGAGCCCTTCCGGTTCCTCGAGAAGGCCGGGCGCGGCACGGATCTTGCAGAGGGGCGGGTCAGGCTCTCGGGCAGCGTCGCCTTGCCGCTCGTCCGCGACGTGCCGCGCGACGAGATCGTTTTCGCCTTCGAAGGCCGTCTCACCGAGGTCGAAAGCGAGGCGGTCGTTCCGGGCCGACGCCTCGAGGCGGCGGCGCTCGACCTGGCCGCGGACCGCGAGGCGCTGGCGATCTCCGGCGCGGGCCGGATCGACGGCGTGCCCTTCGACGCCGCCTGGCGTGCGCCCCTCGGCGAGGGCGGTCCGGGGCAGGGCAGCCGCGTGACCGGGCGGGTGGAGCTGGGGCGGCGCTTTGCCGAAGCCTTCGCGGCGGGCCTCCCGCCGGACATTTTCTCCGGCGCGGCCCGGGCCGAGGTGGAGATCGACGTGCCCGCCGAAGGCGCGCCGTCCTTCGCGCTGCGGTCCGATCTCATGGGGCTCGGCGCGGCCCTGCCCGCGGCCGGCTGGTCGATGCGGCCCGGAGACAGCGGCCGGCTCGAGGTCTCGGGCGCGCTCGGCGCGCCCGGCCGCGCGCCCCGGATCGACCTGCTGGAACTGGACCTGCCGGGGCTGGACGCCACCGGGCGGGTGGAGCTGAGCGAGACCGGCGCGCTCACCCGCGCGGCGTTCGAGCGGGTGCGCATCGGCGGCTGGTTCGACGCGCCCCTCACACTCACCGGGCGGGGGCGCGGCGCACCGCCCGGCATCTCGATCGACGGAGGGCGCGTGGACATGGCCGCCATGCCCGAGCTCGGCTCCGGCGCGCGCGACGGCGGGGGTGGGCCGCTCGTCGTGGCGCTCGACCGGCTGGAGGTCTCCGACGGGATCGTGCTGGAGCGCTTCCGCGGCCGCTTCGAGACGGCGGAGGGGCTCGCCGGGGGCTTCACCGGCGCGGTCGGCGGGCAGGCGCCGATCCGGGGCGAGATCCTTCCGCGCGGCGACGGGCGCTCCGGCTTTCGCATCGCGGCGGAGGACGCGGGCGCCGTCTTCCGCGCCGCGGGCCTCCTCCGCCAGGCGGCGGGCGGGTCGATGACGCTTGCGATCGAGCCCGGGCCGCAGCCCGGAACGCAGGACGGGCTGCTCCGGGTCGCGGACATCCGCCTGCGCGATGCGCCGGTCATGGCCGAGCTCCTGAACGCGCTCAGCATCGTGGGGCTCCTCGAGCAGCTGGGCGGACAGGGCATCTACTTCTCCGACGTGGAGGCGCGTTTCCGCCTGACGCCCGACCGCGTGGTCGTGAGCCGCTCCTCGGCGATCGGGCCCTCCATGGGCATCTCGCTCGACGGCTACTACGGGCGCGCCTCGCGGCAACTCGACATGCAGGGCGTTCTCTCGCCGGTGTATCTCGTGAACGTGGTCGGCGCCCCTCTCACCCGGCGCGGCGAGGGGCTCATCGGCTTCAACTTCCAGCTCAGCGGGGACGCGCGCGCGCCGCGCGTCGCCGTCAATCCGCTGTCGGCGCTGACGCCGGGAATGTTCCGCGAGATCTTCCGGCGACCGCCGCCGCAGCTTTCGCAGTGACCTGTCCGTGAAAGAAGAGAGACATGCAGCTCAGCGACTTCGATTTCGACCTGCCCGAACACCTGATCGCCACGCGCCCCGCGCGCCCGCGCTCCTCGGCGCGGCTTCTCGTGGCCGAGGGCGACCGGATCACCGACGCCATCGTGCGCGACCTTCCGGGCTTTCTTCGCCCGGGCGACCGGCTGGTGCTGAACGACACCAGGGTGATCCCCGCGCGGCTCTCGGGCGCGCGCAAGCGCCACGGCGCGGCCGGGGAGGGCGAGGCCGCGATCGAGGTCACCCTGCTCGAGCCGCGCCCGGGCGGGCTCTGGAGCGCGCTCGTCAAGCCGCTGAAGAAGCTCGCGCCCGGCGAGACGGTGCGCTTCTCCGACAGGCTCTCGGCGCGGATGCAGGGGCGCGAGGAGGATCACGCGATCCTGGAGTTCAACCTCTCGGGCCCCGACTTCGACGAGGCGCTGGCCGAGGCCGGCGCCATGCCGCTGCCGCCCTACATCGCGCAGCGCCGCGCGCCGGACGAACAGGACCGGGAGGATTACCAGACAGTCTGGGCGCGCCGCCCCGGCGCCGTGGCCGCGCCCACGGCCAGCCTGCATTTCGACGCGCCGCTTCTTGCCGCGCTGGAGGCGGCGGGCATCGGCATGACCCACGTGACGCTCCATGTCGGCGCGGGCACCTTCCTGCCGGTGAAGGTGGACGACGTGACGCGGCACAGGATGCACGCCGAATGGGGCGAGGTGAGCGAGGAGGCCGCCGCCGAACTCGCCCGCACCCGCGCCGAGGGCGGGCGCATCATCCCCGTGGGCACCACCGCGCTCCGGCTTCTCGAGACGGCGGCGCGGGGCGGCGAGATCTTGCCGTGGCAGGGCGACACCGACATCTTCATCTACCCGGGCTTCACCTTCCGGGCGACGGACGCGCTGGTGACCAACTTCCACCTTCCGAGGTCCACGCTGATGATGCTGGTCGCCGCGCTGATGGGCCAGGAGCGCATTCGGCGGATCTACGCGCACGCGATCGAGAAGGAATACCGCTTCTTCTCCTACGGCGACGCCTCGTTCCTGAGTCCGGAGGTCTAGGCTGTCAGGGGCGTGGGGCGACACGCCGCCGTCGCGGACGGGACAGCCCGGCCCGGCGCGGTCGGTATAGGGTCGCTTCAGGCAAGTGGTTCGAGGGCCGATGCGGAGCGTTCTGAGCAATTCCTGGGCCCTCCTCCTGGGCATGTTCCTGCTGATGATCGGCAACGGCCTGCAGGGCACGCTGCTCGGCGTGCGCGGCGAGATCGAGGGGTTCTCGACCGCCGAGATGTCGATCGTCATGTCGGCCTATTTCGCGGGCTTCCTCGGCGGATCGCGGCTGGCGCCCGAGATGATCCGGCGGGTGGGGCATGTCCGGGTCTTCGCGGCGCTCGCCTCCATGGTCTCGGCGGTGCTGATCCTGTTCCCGATCTTCACCGACCCCTGGCTCTGGACCTTCGGCCGGCTGCTGATCGGGTTCTGCCTTTCCGGCGTCTACGTCACCGCCGAAAGCTGGCTGAACAACGCCGCCACCAACGAGACGCGGGGGCAGACGCTCTCGGCCTACATGATCGTGCAGGTGGTGGGGCTGATCACCGCGCAGGGTCTGCTGGTGGTCGCGGATCCGTCGGGCTTCGTGCTCTTCGTGATCCCCTCCGTCCTCGTCTCGATCTCCTTCGCACCGATCCTGCTGTCGATCTCGCCCACGCCCGCCTTCGACACCGCCAAGCCCATGACCTTGCGCGAGCTCTACGGCGTCTCGCCGCTCGGCGTGACGGGCATGCTGCTTCTCGGCTCGGTCTTCTCGGCCCAGTTCGGGATGTCGGCCGTCTACGGCGCCGCGGCGGGGCTTTCCGTCGGGCAGATCTCGGCCTTCGTGGCGATGTTCTTCGTGGGATCGCTCGTCGTGCAGTATCCGCTCGGCTGGCTGTCGGACCGGATGGACCGGCGCAAGTTGATCCTCGTCTGCGCGGCGGTGGGGGCGGGCGGCGGCGTGCTGGGCTATCTCTCGGGCCACGTCTTCGAGGCCCTGCTTCTTTCCGCCTTCGTGATCGGCGGCGTGTCCAACCCGCTCTATTCGCTGCTCATCGCCTACACGAACGATTTCCTGCAGCCGGACGACATGGCCGCCGCCTCGGGCGGGCTCGTCTTCGTCAACGGGCTCGGCGCGATCGCGGGCCCGGTGATCGCGGGCCAGATCAT
>CAZPCU010000010.1:0-16195 GCA_964585075.1 uncultured Rhodobacterales bacterium | reverse complement strand
AGGGAGCGGTGATCGACTGGGTGGTCGTCATGCGCCGCCTGCCCGAGGGCGACATCCTCGAGACGATCCTGAAGGCCGGCGAGCGCTGCCCGCCGGGGCGGCGCGACGCGCTGGCCGACCGGCTCGTGCGCTTCTTCCGCGCCGCGCCCGCGATGCCGGCGGGCCGCGCCGCGCGCTACTGGTCCTTCCTGTTTTCGGAAGCCCGGCGGAGCCGCGACTCCCTGGCCCGATGGGAAGAGCAGCTCGGGCCGGACGCCCGGCGCCTCGCCCGGGGCGCCGTGGCCGCCCTCGCCCGCCGCCGCCGGGAGGTCATGGCGCGTGTCGCCGACGGCATCGTGGTGGAAGGTCACGGCGATCTCCGCCCCGAGCATGTGTGCCTCGCCGATCCCGTCACGATCTTCGACCGGGTGGAATTCTGCATCGATCTTCGCACCGTCGATCCCTTCGACGAGGTGGCCTACCTGGGACTCGAATGCGAGATCCTCGGCGATCCCGACATCGGCCCCGCGCTCGTCCGGCGGCTGGAGGAGGACGGCTTCGCGCCGCCCTCGCCCGGGCTGGCCGGGCTCTACCGCACGCTGCGCTGCCTGACCCGGGCGCGCCTCTGCATGGAGCACCTTCTCGACTCCAGCCCGCGGAAGCCCGAAAAATGGGCGCCTGCCGCGCGGCGATACCTCGCGCATGCGCGGGAGGCTCTGAAGGCGGCCGAGCATTGACCGGCATCAATGAGGCTTGGGCCTAGGGCGGCACTCTGGGGGCCATGGACGGATCACGCGACTTCTCTCTCGACATTCCCGTCTCCACCGGCCGCGGGCAGCTCTCCGGGGATCTTTCGCTGCCCGGCGCGGCGCGCGGGCTCGTCGTCTTCGCCCATGGCAGCGGCAGCAGCCGGTTCAGCCCCCGCAACCGCATGGTGGCGGGCTGGCTGGGGCGGCAGGGCTACGCCACGCTCCTCTTCGACCTCCTGACGCCCGGCGAGGCGGAGGACCGGGCCCATGTCTTCGACATTCCGCTCCTTGCCGGGCGGGTGGGCGACGCGCTCTCGCGGCTCGCCGAGGAACCGGCCGCGGCGGGGCTCGCGATCGGGCTCTTCGGGGCGAGCACCGGCGCGGGCGCCGCCCTCGTCGCGGCGGCGGAGCGGCCGGAGGCGGTGGCGGCGTTGGTCTCCCGCGGCGGGCGGCCGGACCTCGCCGGCGCGGCGCTCGCGCGGGTGCAGGCGCCCACGCTTCTGATCGTCGGCGGGCGCGACACGCAGGTGATCGCGCTCAACGAGGAGGCGCTGGCAGAGCTGCGGTGCGAGAAGCGCCTCGAGATCGTGCCGGGGGCCACGCATCTCTTCGAGGAGCCGGGCACGCTCGAGACGGTCATGGAGAAGACGGCGGCCTGGTTCGACCGCCATCTCGGATGACCGCGGCGGCGGCCGGCCCCCTGCGGCTCATGCTCGCCGGCGACGTGATGACCGGCCGCGGCATCGACCAGGTGCTGCCCCATCCCGGGGATCCCCTGCTCCGCGAACCGGTCTGCCGCTCGGCCCGGGACTATGTCCGCCTGGCCGAGCGCCGGCACGGGCCCCTTCCCGCGCCCCTGCCCTTCGCCCATGTCTGGGGAGACCTCGCCGAGGATCTCGCCGCGGCCCGCTGCGACCTGCGCCTCGTGAACCTCGAGACCGCGGTGACGGCGCGCGGCGCGCCGGAACCCAAGGGCATCAACTACCGCATGCACCCCGACAACATGGCCGTTCTGGCCGCGGGCCGGATCGACGGCTGCGGGCTCGCCAACAACCATGTGCTCGACTGGGGGCGGGACGGGCTTCTCGACACGCTCGACGCGCTGGACCGGGCCGGGATCGCCCGCGCCGGCGCGGGGCAAGACCTTGCTGAGGCCGAGGCACCGGCGGCGCTGCCCCTGCCGGGCGGCGGACGTGTGCTCTTCCTCGCGCTCGCGCGCACGGATTCGGGGGTGCCGACGACCTGGGCCGCCACGGAAGAACGCCCGGGCCTCTGCCTCTTGCCGCGGGAGCCGGAGGCGGCGGCGGCGCGGCTGCGCCGGGTCCTCGCGCCGGTCCGGCAGGCGGGCGACATCGTGGTGGCCTCCGTCCACTGGGGCGGAAACTGGGGCTTCGACGTGCCCGAGACGCAGGAGCGCCTCGCCGAGGCGATGGTCGCCCATGCGGGGGTGGACGCGGTGATGGGGCACTCGGCGCATCACCCCAAGCGCGCCGCCCTCGTGGACGGCCGGCTCGTTCTCTTCGGCTGCAGCGATCTGATCAACGACTACGAGGGAATCGGCGGGCACGAGGAATACCTCCCCGATGCCGCCGTGGCGTGGCTCGTGGACCTCGATCGCCGGGAAGGGCGGCTTCTTCGCCTCGAGGCGCTGGTCTACGAGCGCCGCCGCTTCCGCCTGCGCCGCGCCGCCCCCGTGCTCCGCGACGCGGTCGCCGGGGTGATCCGCGCGGGCTTTCCCGGCGCGCTCCGCCTGGAGGAACCCAACCGCATCCTGCTGATCCCTTCCGGCACGGGCCAGGGCGCCGCGTCTTGACCGATGTCATTGCCGGGGCCCGTCCCGCCGCGCGAGGCTCGCCCGGCGAGACATGAGAGAGGGACCCCAGATGGCACCGACCGACCCAAACGCGAACGCGCCGGAGCCCGGCCCGGAGGAAACCGACCTCTCGCTTCCGCTCGACACGGTCTGCTTCGTGATCGCCAAGCTGAGGGAGCGCCAGGTGAAGCAGGGCTCGACCGATCCCTCCGCCTCGCGGCTCGACGACGACGACATCGCCTCGGCCGTGCTCGAGGACCGGCCATCCGACCCGGTGGAGCGGGAGCTCACCTCGATCCTTTCGGATCTCGGCGAGGACCAGCAGAGCGACCTCGTGGCCCTGATGTGGCTCGGCCGCGACGGGGGCGACTGGGAAGAGCTCCGCCGCACGGCCTATTCGGAACATACGGAGGAGACGCCGCGCTACATCTGCGGCACGCCGCTCGCCGCCGACTACCTGATGGCGGGGCTCGCGGAGTTCGGGCTGGACTGCAAGGAGTTCCTGCGCGGCCACGCCTGACGTTCAGACCACGCGGAGCCCGTCGTGCTCCACCCGGGTGACGCCCGTCGCGGCCCAGGCGGCCTTCCGGATCGCGCGGCGCTCGGGGAAGCTGCGCACGTGGACCGTGAGCGTCACCACGCCGTCCTGGACGACGCCGCCGATATCGGCGGCGTCGATGCTCGGCTCGAACTCGAGCGAGTCGAGCACATGCGCCTTGAGGTCCATCTCGGTCATGTCGTCCTCCCTCCGCGGAGACGGGGACGTGCAGGCCCGACCCCGCAGGCGGCGCGGCGGGCATCGACCGGGATCATCGAGGACGCGCGAGAGGCTCAGAAGTCGAACAGATCCTCGAGAAAGCCGCCGAGGCGCTTCCTTTCGCCCTGCGAACGGCCATGGTCGTCCGTGCGACGGTCGCGCTCGGCCACGTCCCGCAGCGCGGGCTGCGGCGCGCTGCGCTCGATGATCTTGTCGAGCTCGCCGCGATCGAGCCACACGCCGCGGCATTGCGGGCAGTAGTCGATCTCGACGCCGGCGCGCTCGGTCATCACGAGCCGGGTTCCGTCGATCGGGCATTGCATGGATCGTTACCTCCTCTGGCTTTCGCCAGAGGTGGGTCGCCGCCGGGCGCGGCGCAACCCCCGAAACGACGCCCTCAGCTGTCGCCGCCCGCCACCGTCAGCCCGAGAAGCCGCCAGGTCTGCATCCCGCCGCGGTAGTAATGGATCCGCTCGGCCGGATACCCTGCCTCGATCATCCGCCGGATCGCCGCCGGCGACTGGCCGCACCAGAGCCCGTTGCAGAAGAGCGCGACCGGTTTCGCCGCCTCGCAGTTCCAGCCGTCGAAGTCGATCTCGCAGCCGAGCTCGCCCATGCGGTCCACCGCCTCGGTGTAGGGGATGTTCACGGCGCCGGGGATGGTGCCCCCGGTGTACCAGTCGGGCGTCCGGCTATCGACCACGATCACCTCGGGGTCGGCGAGCATCTCCAGCAGTTCGAGCTCCCCGATGGTCGTGACGCCGGGGGCCGGCTCGTTCGGCTGGATGCAGAACTCCGGGCAGGGGCGCGAGGTGCGCGCCCAGTCGCCCTCCAGCTTGTGCTCCGGATCCGGGTTGCGGCGGATCTCCACCGGGCCCGAGCGCGTCTCCACCGTCACCGATTCGAGCTCTGGCGTGATGTTGACCTTGTTCTCCCCGGCGAGCGCCGGGCCCGCGGCGAGCGCCGCGACCAGTGCGAGTGCATGTCTCATCGTTCCTGTCCTCCCTTGGTTCGCCGGCTCACCGTATCACGTGAACCGAGCATTTCGCGTGGCGCACCACCTGCGTGGCGGTGCTGCCGAGCAGAAGGTCCTGCATTCCCGGCCGGTGCGAGGCGATCACGATGCAGTCCACGTCGTTCTCGTCCGCCCAATCGAGGATGGTGCGGCCTGCATGGCCCTCCACCACGATGGGAGAGGCGTTCGGGATGCCTTCCGACATCGTGCCGAGCTCCTCCTCGATCGCCGCGCGCGCCGAGGAGATGTAGTCATCCGGCAGGTAGTTGATGGCGTAGCCCGGCACGCGCTCCATCACGTGGAAAAGCGTGACCCTTGTCTCCGCGCCCGCGAGAACGCGGGCGACGTGGACGGCCCCCGCGGCATCGCGGTCTTCGTCGAAGGAGACGGGCACGAGGATGTGGGAATACATGTTGTCAGATCCTGTTCGTTTTCTTGTGTCGTGCCGGGAGTTTCCGCCGCCGCGCCGCGCCCGTCATTGACCGAGGTCAGTCGAAGGTGGCGGCGACCTCGTACATCACGGGCTCGAAGCTCCGGCAGAGCTCGTTGATCTTGCGATTGCGCGCGCGCATCTCTTCGGAGCGGAGCATGGCGAGGAAGTCCTCGCGCCGCTTCCACTGCGAGTAGTTGGCGATCCGGGTCTGGGCGTCGTTGACGTGCAGGCCCGCCGCGATGAATCCCGGCTGCTTCGAGATGAAGGTCTCGTAGGCGTCGGTGAGCGCGTCGAGCAGGTCCTGGCAGGTCCCGGGCGTCATCTCGAAGGTGGTGATGACGGTCTGCCCGGGCGCGCCCGTGGCGATGGTGGGCATGGGCTCTCCTCCCCTGTTCGCCTGCAGTCTGGCACGATTCCGGAACGCGACCCAAGCCCCGGGGATCAGAGGTTCGGCTCTCCCTCGAGGCCGAGCAGGCGGCGCACGGCCGTCCATTCCCCGGGAAGGCGCGGCGGGCGCGCGAGGCCCTCCGCGATCTCGTCGTCCCAGCGCGGCATGGCGCGCGGCGCGAAGTCCCGCCCCCAGTCGAGGAATGCCGCGGCGTCCGGGGGGCGGAGCCGGCAGGCCGAGCCCACGAGGCCCACGAGCGTCTCTGCGGGTGAATACCATTCGTCTTGGATCGCCGTGATCCGGCCCTGAAGGAGCGGCCCCGCCCAGCGCATGAGGCGGCTTTCCGAGAACTGCAGCAGAAGCTTTCCCATCTCGGCGCGCGAGTAGTGGATGAGCGGGGGAAAGGTGTCGAAGAAGATGGCCTCGCCGTCGCGCACCGCGAAGTTGCGGATCGAGGGGTGGAAGCCGATGCGCGTGTCGAACCGGTCCGCCGCGTTCCAGAACCGCGCGATCACCGCGCCTGCCGCCTCCATCATGGCGAGCGCCTCGCCCAGGGGCCGCTCCTGCATTCGGGGGCGCATCATGGTCTCGGGGGCGAGCGCCTCCTGCACGATGACGGGCCGGAGCGCCGAACCCGTCCGGACGAGGCGGAACTCCGTCTCCGGCAGCGGCACGCCGGTTTCCCGGAGCGCGGCCAAGTAATCGTCATGGGCCGCCGCCAGCCTGTCCAGGGCGTCGCGATCGGGGAGCGCGCGATAGACCTTGATGACCCGGTCCGCGTAGGGCCCGCTTTCGGGGCGGAAGGGCGCGCAGAAATAGCCGAGCCGCGAGACGGTCTGCCCGCGCCGCGCACCGTCGGCGCGGATGAGGTCGGCAAGCGGGTCTGCGGCGGTCATGGGCGGCTCCTCGGGCACGTCCCGCCCCGTTTAGCGCGCCCGCGCCGGCCGCGCCACCGCGTCCCTCTCAGAGAAGGCGCTCCACCTCCGCCGCCAGGCGGGAGAGCTCGTCGCGGGCCGGCGAGCGCCCGGCCTCCGCCGCGCCGAGGCCCTGGCCGAGGGTCTGGGCGTAGACGACCCGGTTCGCGATCGGCGTCTCGGCGAGGGTCGCCTCGAGCGCCGCCGCGGCCTCGGCGACCTCGGCGCCGAGCCGCGTGTTGGCCCGCGCCCGCGTCAGCACCACGAGCGCCGGGCGGTCTTCGCGCCGGGCGAGATCGAGCACACCCTCGGTCGCCCAGAGATCGACGTGGCTCGTCGCGACGGGCACCAGCACGAGATCGGCCGCGCGCAGGCTGGGGCGGAGATCGCTGTCGGCCTTGGGCGGCGTGTCCACGATCACGATGTCGTGGGTGTCGGCATACTTGCGGCACTCGTAGCCGACGCCCCAGGCCGAGGCTGTCGCGAAGTCCAGCCCCGGCGGGTCCACCCGCTCCAGCCGCGTCATGAACCAGCGCCCGAGGCTGCCCTGGGGGTCGGTGTCGATGAGCGCCACGCGCCGCCCCTCGCGCGCCCAGCTCACGGCGAGATTGGCCGCAAGCGTGGTCTTGCCCGCGCCGCCCTTCTGCTGCGCGATGGTTATGATGCGGCCCTTCGCCATGCGTCCCCCTTGCCCTCCGGCCATGCTGCGCCGCAGCATAGCATGATCGGCGCACCGGGCGCCATGCCCTGGCGGCAAGCCCCGCGGCACCCGTCACGGAATTGATACACGGATCCCCGGCCCCGTCTCGCGCGACTCGCCGCCGCGCAGGCGAAGCGGGGGCCAGGGGGCGCTACCCCGACAGGCCCGCGGGCGCTATAGAACCGTCATGACCGACCCGTTCCGCCCCGCAGACGAAGAGGCCCGCGCGCTGGCGCGGGAGATCATCCACGGCGCTCGGCACGGCGCGCTCGGCGTCATCGACCCCGAGAGCGGCGGCCCGATGGTGAGCCGCGTCGCCGTCGCCACGGACAGCCGGGGCCGGCCGGTGAGCCTCGTCTCGGATCTCTCGCACCATACCCGCGCGCTGGCGGCGAACCCGGCCTGCTCGCTTCTCCTCGGCGAGCCCGGGGCCAAGGGAGACCCGCTCACCCACCCGCGGATCACTCTCCTCGCGCGGGCGCGGTTTCTGCGGCACGGCGAAGACGGACACCCGGAGATGGCCGAGCGATATCTCGAGCAGCGCCCGAAGGCGCAGCTATACATCGGGTTCGCCGACTTCTCGTTCCTTCTCTACGAGATCACCGCGGCGCATCTGAACGGCGGCTTCGGAAAGGCTTACCTGCTCGGCCCCGGCGATCTGGACCGCGCCTGACGCCGGTCACGCCTCGTTGTCCATGCGCACGAGCAGCGTGACCGCACCCAGCACGGGCTCCGGCCAGCCGAGGCGGACCTGATCGCGGTTCGGCCCCTCCTCCACCTCCAGATGCGGCAGGGCGAAGACCTCGGCGCCCGAGGCGTCGGTAATCGGGCCCCGCGGACTCACCGACTCCACGGCCCGCGCCCAGCCGCCGAAGGGCAGGCGCGGGGCGGGCTCCACCGTCCAGTCGGCCGCGGCGCTGTTCTCGGCATGGGTCAGGCGCAGCGGGTTCTCGATCGCCACGTCCACGTTGTTGAAGGCGTTCGCGGCCACGGTGACGTTGCGCATGCGTCCCATGTCCATCTCCGCGAAGCTGGTGTCGATCCGGTCCACCCGCTCGATCCGCCCATTGAGCGAGCGGAAGAGGTTCCCGGTGACGTTGAGGCCGTGGATGAAGTGCCCGGGGCCGTGGGGCCGGAGCACGAGGTAGGCGAACCAGGGCGCCACGTCCCCCGACAGGAAGATGTTGTTGGTGACGCTGAGCGCGGAGAAGCCGAAGCCCCCGGTGAAGGCGGGCTCCGGGTCGCGCTCGTTGGTCCACTCGATGAAGCAGTTGTCCACGTAGTTGCCGACGATCGTCGTGGTGACGTTCGGGCGCAGGAGCGCGATGCCCGCCATCCGCAGCCCGCCCGAGACCGAATCGCCCTGGAAGAAATGGTTGCCGGCGATGATGTTGTTCGACCCGGCGAGCACCGCGAAATGGCGCAGCTGCGTCGAGCGGTTGTTGCGGAGCTTCACGTCGTTGGCGTTGGCATTGAGCGCGATCGACACGCGTTCCTGCGCGGGCCTGTCGTTCTCGTCGGTCAGGAACTGGCAGCGGTCCACCAGCATCCCCTGGCAGCCCTGCGCCACGGAGGTGATGCCCCGGTCCTTCGGCCGCGTGAAGAAGCAGTTCTCGACCCGGAAGCCCACGCCCGTGGGCGCGAGCATGATGCCGCTCGCCACGCCGTTGCACTGGAACTCGATGTCGGTCATCCCGAACTTGTCGAGCCGGCTGAACCCGCTGAAATCGAGCAGGTAGCGGAAGCGGCGGAAGGTGTAGGTCTGCGTTCCGGCCGCGCCCCAGAGCGGATCGGTGATCGTGAGTTCCTGCGCGGCCACGTTCTTGGAGACCACGTAGATCTCGCGGCCCACGCCCGCGCCCTCCACCAGCGCGCCCACGGGCACGTTGGCGGCGTTCGTCACGCCGGTGAGCCGCCTCGGATCGGCGGGGTCGTAGCTCGCCTGCGACGTGACGACCTCGGTCTCCCAGGCCGCCTCGCCCTCGGCGTAGAACTGCCCGTTCCGGACCTCGCGGCGCTGGGCGTAGCTTTCGCGGTTTGGCACGGCGGCGGCGAGGTCGATGGGCCCCGTCACCGAAACGCGCCGCCCGCCCATGTCGAGCGATTCGTGGTCGGCGTTGTTCAGAAGCGCCTGGAACGCCTTGCGGAAGCCGAGCTCCTCGTCGCCGAAGGCGTCGATGTAGAGCGGCAGGTCGAAGCGCGCGGTGAGCGACAGGATGGCGTCGTCGGGCATCGAAAGCGTGCCCTCGAACTCCACGCTGGAGCCGAGCGTCACCGACCGGCCGAGCAGGTAGGTGCCGGCGGGCACGAGGATCCGCCGCCCCGCCGCCGCGGCGTCGGCGGCTTCGAATGCGTCGGCGTCGTCCGTCGTGCCGTCGCCCCGCGCGCCGTAGTCGCGCACGTCCACGACGCTCAGCATGTCCCGCACGAAGACGGAGGTGACGTCCTCGATCTCGATGTCGTCGATGCGGACAACCCCGCCCGTGGGCCCCGTGAGGTCGAGGCCGAAATGGCCGTAGGCCGGCACGCGCCCCCAGACCATGTCCACACCGCCGCGCGCGCCGGGGCCCACGATCGCCGAGACCGTGACCACCCTGCCGTAGCTCTCGAGCGCCACCTCCGGACCGTTGGTCACGAGCCCCGGCACCGCCGCGCCGAAGGCGTCGCCCGGCCAGCCCGCGATCCGCACCGAGGGAAGCGCGCCCGAGACCGCCTTCACCCGCGCGCGGACGCGCAGGTAGGTCCCCTCGGGGAGCGGTGTCTGCCCCATGTAGCGCAGCTTCTGCGTGGCCGAGTCCTTGAGAAGCTCGAGACAGCCGCCGAAATCCTCGTCGGCCGGCACCAGCGCCGCGTCGGGATCGTTCGCGTAGCTGTCCGAGCCGGGCGTGCCGTCGCCCGAGGACCAGGTCTCGAGCCCGGCCGCAAAGGCCGGCGGCATGAGCGCCACACCGTCGGTAATCGCCTTGTTCATGGTCTGCCCCGTATCGCTTACGCCGGTCCGCCCGGCGCGCGGCGTTATGGCGAGGCAGGGCTTAACGCCGCGCGACAGCAGCGTTACGGTGGCTCTCCGGCAGGCAACGGCAGAGAGGCGGCATGGCGTTCCGGTTCGAACCCAGGGCGGAGGATCTCGGCGCTGAGTTGCGCCGGGTGGCCACGGAGCAGGTGCGCAAGGCACGCCACGACGCATCGGAGGGGGCGCCCAACCCGCACGAGGCCATCCACGACGTGCGCAAGCGCTGCAAGAAGCTGCGCGGGCTCATCCGCCTGGTGCGGCCCGGTTTCAGGGGCTACGCCCGGGAGAACGCGGCGATCCGCGATTTCGCGCGCTCGCTGTCGGGGCTTCGGGATCTCGAGGCGCTGGTCGAGACCCACGACGCGCTGATGGTGGAGGCGGGCGAGGAGCGCCGCCGCTTCGCGCCGGTGCGCGCGCAACTCACCCGCGCGAAATCGTCCGTTGAGGTGCTGATCGGGGATACCCACCGCGCCCGGCTAGAGGCGCTCGAGATGCGCATCGCCGGGTGGCGGGTGGACGGGGACACGGCGGAGGTCATGGAAGAAGGTCTCGCGCGGACCTGGACGCGCGCGGCGCGCGCTTACGCGAAGTCCGTCGCCGCGCCGACGGTCGCCGTGATGCACGAGTGGCGCAAGCGCACGAAGTATCACTGGCATCACTGCTGCCTGCTCGAGCGCGGCTGGCCCGCGCAGATGGCGCCGCGGGCGGCCGAGGTCAAGCGGCTCTCGGACCTCCTGGGCGATCACCACGACCTCGCGCTCTACCTCGACTACCTGGCATCCGAGCGGTCGCCGCGGCTCGATGCGGACGCGCAGCGCGCCCTCTCTTCCCTCGCCGACCGCCGCATCGCCGAGATGGAGCGGGAGGCCTTCGCCCTCGGCGCGCGGTTCTTCGCCGAGACGCCCGGCGCGGCGGCGAAGCGCATCGTGGCCTGGTGGGAGATCGCCCGGCGGGAGGGCTGAGCGTTCAGACCGAGAGCTTCGGCGCGCGCAGGATCTGCACGCCGTCGATGCGCCAACCGCCCGCCCCGTCGGGCTCCATTCGGTAGTCGAGCAGATGCGTGGCACCCTCGGCGTCCTCGATCAGCACCTTCTGCCAGAGCGCGCCATCGACCTCGCGGAGGTCGAGGAAGCGCAGGGACTCGGGCCGCCAGACCATGGGGTAGCCCTCCCGGACCATGCGCCCGAAGTTTTCCGGCGTCCGGAAGATTCCCTGTATGCCGGGGCTCGCGAAGGTGAAGGCACGTGCGAAATCGTCGTCGAGGAAGGCATCGATCTGGCTCTGGATGGTGTCGCGGATGGCCGGGGCGGCGCCTTCCTCCGCGGGCGCGGCGGTTGCGAGGCAAAGTGCGGCGGCGAGCGCGGCGAGAAACTGGCGCATCCGGTCCTCCTTCGCGGGAGGAGATAGCCCGGCGCCCGACCGGATCAACGCCTGCGCTTGAAGCCGCGAATTTTCGTCCGAAAATTCGCGGCGGCGGGCGACGCGCCAACGAAAAATCTTCGATCGAAGATTTTTCGGCGCCCCGGTCAGTGCTTGGCGGCAAGCTCTCCCGCGAGCGCCTTGTCGATGAGCGCCGCCGTCTCCTCCACGCCGTAGAGCGCGATGAAGCCCCCGAAGCGCGGCCCCTGGCTCGCGCCGAGAAGCACCTCGTAGAGCGCCTTGAACCAGCCGCGCAGCGGATCGAACCGGTCCCGGCCGACCGCGAAGACGAGGCTCTGAAGCTCTTCCGGGTCGGTCCCGCCCTGCCAGGCCTTCAGGCCGTCGCGCAGCTCTTCCAGCGCCTCGCGCTCGAGGTCGGTGGGCAGCCGGTAGACCTTCGAGGGCTGCACGAAATCGTTGTAGTAGCGCACGGCGCAGCCCGCGGCGGCGTCGAGGTCGGGATGGCTCTCCGGGCTCGCCTCGGGCGCATATCGGCGGATGAAGCCCCAGAGCGTCTCCTTGTCCTCGGCGGCCGACACCGAGGCGAGGTTGAGCAGCATGGAGAAGGGCACCACCATCCCGCTTTCCGGCACCTGGCCCCCGTGGATGTGGAACACGGGATTGGCGAGCTTCTTCTCGGGCGGCTGGTCCGGGTAGGCGCGAAGCTGCTGGTGATACTCGTCCACCGCCCGCGGGATCACGTCGAAGTAGAGCCGCTTCGCGGTCTTGGGCTTCTGGTACATGAAGTAGCTGAGCGACTCCGTGGAGGCGTAGGTCAGCCACTCGTCGATCGTGAGCCCGTTGCCCTTGGACTTCGAGATCTTCTCGCCATTCTCGTCGAGAAAGAGCTCGTAGGTGAAATGCTCGGGCTTCCGGCCGCCCAGGATCTCGCAGATGCGGTCGTAGACCGGCGTGTTGGTCGAATGATCCTTGCCGTACATCTCGAAATCCACGCCGAGCGCCGCCCAGCGGGCGCCGAAATCGGGCTTCCACTGGAGCTTCAAGTGCCCGCCCGTGACGGGCACCGTCCATTCGCGCCCCGCCTCGTCGTCGAAGGTCACGGTGCCCTCCTTCGCGTCGACATGCTTCATCGGCACGTAGAGCACCCGGCCCGTCTCGGGGTGGAGCGGCAGGAAGATCGAGTAGGTCTGCCGGCGCTCCTCGCGGAGCGTCTTCAGCATCACGGCCATCAGGTCGTCGTAGCGCTCGGCAGCGCGGAGCAGGATCTCGTCGAACCGGCCCGAGCGGTAGAACTCGGTGGCCGAGTAGAACTCGTACTCGAAGCCGAAGGCGTCGAGGAAGCGGCGCAGCATCGCGTTGTTGTGATGCCCGAAGCTCTCATGCGTGCCGAAAGGGTCCGGCACGTCGGTGAGCGGCTTCTGCAGGTGCTCCCGCAGCATTTCGGGATCCGGCACGTTGTCGGGCACCTTGCGCATCCCGTCCATGTCGTCGGAGAAGCAGACGAGCCGCGTGGGAATGTCCGAGATCACCTCGAAGGCACGCCGGATCATGGTCGTGCGGGCGACCTCGCCGAAGGTGCCGATATGGGGCAGGCCCGACGGGCCGTAGCCTGTCTCGAAGAGGACGTGCCCCTTCTCGGGCGGTGCGGACTCGTAGCGCTCGAGCAGCCGGCGCGCCTCTTCGAACGGCCAGGCCTTCGCTTGCATCGCGGCGTCGCGCATCTCGCTCATCGGGTCTCTCCGGCTGGGATGCCGCGCAGCGGCGCGGACGGGCCGGTTCCTATTGCCGCCCCGTGGCGAGGTCAATAATCTCGCCGCCGACCCAGCCTCCGAGGAAAGCCGATGAATAACGCCGTGCCCCACCCTCTCAGCCCGCAGGACTGCCTCGTGGCGCTCATGATCGCGATCTCGGCCAGCGACGAGGACATCCGCACGGCGGAACTGGTCAAGATCCAGTCCGCCGTCAACAACCTGCCCGTCTTCGCCGCCTACGACATCGACCGGATGAACGTGATGGCGCAGGTCGTCTTCGATCTCTTCGAACAGGAGGACGGGCTCGACGCGCTCTTCGGCCTGATCCGGGACAATCTTCCCGAACGTCTCTACGAGACCGCCTACGCCCTCGCCTGCGACGTGGGCGCGGCGGACGGGCTGCTGCGCGAGCCCGAGCTCCGGCTTCTCGAGGAGATCCGCTACGAGCTCAACATCGACCGGCTGCATGCGGCCGCCATCGAACGCGGCGCGCGGGCCCGGCACATGCCGGCATGACCCTTGCGCGGCGCGCACGACGCATCGCCCTGGCGCTCGCCCTTCTCGCGTTGCCGGGCGCGCTTTCGGCCGCCGAGCTCGACATCCTCATCGATCTGTCGGAGCAGCGGATGGAGGTGCGCCGCGCCGGCGTGATCCTGGGCGACTGGCCGGTCTCCACCGCGCGGCGGGGCAAGGTGACCCCCACGGGCCTGTTCGTCCCGCAGACGCTGGTGCGCGACCACCGCTCCACCCTCTACGACGGCGCGCCGATGCCGTGGTCGATCTTCTTCAGCGGCAACTACGCGATCCACGGGACCACGCAGGTCGAGGCGCTCGGCGCGCCCGCCTCGGCGGGCTGCGTTCGCCTTCATCCCGACAATGCGCGGCAGCTCTTCGAACTGGTCAGGGAGGTCGGCAAGCGCGACACGCTGATCGAGATCCGGCCGTGACCGGGCTCAGGCCCCGTAAAGCACTCCCCAGCGCTCGATCAGCGCCTGCTGCAGCCGCCGCGACCGCCCGTTCCAGGCGCGCGCGCCCTCGGGCCGCTCGCGCTCGGCGCGGCTCAGCCCTGCCCGGCGCTCGGTGTCGGCCGTGAGGATGGCGAAGGCGAGTTCGCGGTCTCCGGCCACGTCGATGTAGCCGGCGAGCGCGCTCACGAAATGGAGCGTGCCGGTCTTCGCACGCACCGTCACCGAATGGTCCTGCACCGGCCTGCCCCGGGAATCCCGGAGCTTGATCTCCTTCAGGATCGGGCGCAGCGTCTCGGCCCGTTCCGCCGCCGCGAGCGCCGTCACCATCTCGCCCGCCGTCACCCGCGACGCGTCGCCGAGGCCCGAATGATCCACGAAATGCGCGCGCCCCATGCCGAGGCGCTGTCCGGCCCAGCGGCTCATCTCGCGCGCCGAAACCGCGAGCGACGGCACCGAGGCGCCGCGGGCGGCGGTGGCGGACATGCCGACCACCTCGGCGGTGAGGTTCGTGGAGTAGCGCAGCATGTCGCCGAGAATCTCGCGGAGCGGCGCGCTCTGCCGCGCGGCGAGCTCGGTGGCCCCTTGCGGCAGCCCGCGGATCGGCTCGGGCGCCCCGAGGCGGATGCCGTGGGCGCCCGCGAAGGTCTGGAAGACCTCGCCGGCGTAGAGCTCTGGCTTGCGCACGGGAAGCCAGCGCGCGCCCCCGCTGCCGAGCGCGCCGCGCGCCACGGTCCAGTTGTCGCGCCCGCCCGCATCCTCGTAGGTGTAGACCGGCACGTCCCGCACCGCGACGGCCATGCGCGCCACGCGCACGTTCGGGCGGTAGCGGGCCGAGCGCGCATCCAACGTCACCGCGTAGTCTCCGCCGGAGCGCCGCCACTCGAAATGCACGCGGTTGAAGTTCAGGTTGAGGCCAGAAAGCGCCGGGTTGTAGCCGACATGGTCGGGCTGGCTCGGATCGATCACCCGCTCGAAGGGCAGCGCGCCGCCCCAGACGCGGAACCGCCCGCGCACCTCGCGCACCCCTGCCGCCTTGAGGCCCTGGGCGAGTTCCGCCAGCCCGTCGGTGTCGAGGGTCGGGTCACCGCCGCCCGCGAGGATCAGGTCGCCCTGCACGGCCCCGTCGCGGAGCGGCCCCGCCGCCAGCACCCGCGTCGTGAAGCTATGGCCCGGGCCCAGCGCGTCGAGCGCGTAGAGCGCCGTGACCGCCTTGGCGACGCTCGCGGGCGGCAGCCCCCGGGCGGCCTCGGTCTCCTCGAGCACCTCGCCGCTCGACAGGTCCGCGACGGCGAAGCCCACGGCCCCGCCGAGACGGGCGCCGGCCACGAGCTTGTCCGGCGAAGGCAGCGCCAGCGCCCGGAGATCGGTGCCGCGCGCCACCGGGCGGAGCGACACGGCGGGCGGCGCCGCCAGCGCCGCACCCGCCGCGCCGGACAGAAGCCCGCCCAGAAACAACCGCCGCGAAACCGGCCCCGACATCGCTCCGTGCCCGAAAATCACCTTCGCCCCATGTTTACCCTCTCGCGGGGCGGCGGCACAAGCGCGCTCGATCAAGATGCCGACCGCCCCGACCAGGCCCCGCCGGCGCGGATCGCGCTCGAGCTCACGTCGATCATCGGCACGTTCACGAAGCACCAGGCCGGCGCGTCCGCCTGCGCCAGGCGCCGGCTCTGCGCGGCCGGGATCCGCGCCCGGCGATAGACCCGGGCGGCAACGGAGGTGCGCGCCGGGAGGCGCAGCCCCGGCCGGGCCAGCACGCCCACGGGCACCGTGTCCATGATCCAGCGCCAGCGCTCCCAGCGGTGGAACTGCACCAGGTTGTCCGCGCCCATGAGCCAGACGAAGCGCACGCCCGGGCAGGCGAGATGCAGCTCCATGAGCGTCTCCGCGGTGTAGCGCGTGCCCACCCGCGCCTCGAAGTCGCTCACCGCGACGCGCGGGTGATCGAGGAGCGCGCGCGCCGCGGCGATGCGGTGCTCCAGCGGCGCGGGGCCGTGCGCCTTGAGCGGGTTGCCGGGGCTCACGAGCCACCAGACCCGGTCGAGACCGAAGCGCTTCAGCGCCTCGCGCGTGATGTGGGCATGCCCGGCATGCGGCGGGTCGAAGGAGCCGCCGAGAAGCCCCACGCTCTGGCCCGCGCGCACCGGCGGCAATCCCTTCATCGGCAGCCCCTTCCTCGCCCCCGTCCGCGGCCGAGCGAGACCCGAGCCGCGCGCCAATGTCAATCGCGGCGGGCCCGGCGCGGCGCGGATTGCCCCGGGCGCGCGGCTCAAGTATCACCGGCGCCGGACCCCCGATTTCGCGAAGGAAAGGCAGACGATGGCCAGCTATCAAT
>CAZPCU010000009.1:11527-16224 GCA_964585075.1 uncultured Rhodobacterales bacterium | reverse complement strand
CCGCCACCACGAGCAGGAAGCGCAGATCATCGCCGATGCCGGCAAGGTGGGCGCGGTGACGATCGCCACCAACATGGCGGGCCGCGGGACGGACATCAAACTGGGCGGCAATGTCGAGTTCAAGGTGATGGAGGCCATCGCCGCCGCGCCCGAGGCCGACCCCGAAGAGATCCGCAAGCGCGTCGAGGCCCAGCACGCGGCCGAGGAGCAGAAGGTGAAAGAGGCCGGCGGCCTCTTCGTGCTGGCCACCGAGCGCCACGAGAGCCGCCGCATCGACAACCAGCTGCGCGGCCGCTCGGGCCGGCAGGGCGACCCGGGGCGCTCGCAGTTCTACCTCTCGCTAGAGGACGACCTGATGCGCATCTTCGGGTCGGAACGGCTCGACAAGATGCTGACCCGGCTGGGGATGAAGGAGGGCGAGGCCATCATTCACCCCTGGGTCAACAAGTCGCTCGAAAAGGCGCAGGCGAAGGTCGAGGGACGCAACTTCGACATCCGCAAGCAGCTGCTGAAGTTCGACGACGTGATGAACGACCAGCGCAAGGTGGTCTTCAGCCAGCGGCGCGAGATCATGGAGGCGGAGGACCTTTCCGACGTGGTGCGCGACATGCGCCACCAGGTCGTGGACGATCTGGTGGACAGCCATCTTCCGCCCAAGACCTATGCGGACCAGTGGGACGCCGAGGGCCTCTACGCCGCGGCGATCGAGAAGCTGGGCGTGGACGTTCCCATCATGGAATGGGCAGAGGAAGACGGCGTCGATCAGGAGGTGATGCGCGAGCGCCTGGAAAAGGCCGCCGACGAGCTCATCGCCAAGAAGGCGACGGACTTCGGCGCCGAGAACATGCGCCAGATCGAGAAGCAGATCCTGCTTCAGACCATCGACGGCAAGTGGCGCGAGCACCTGCTCACGCTCGAGCACCTCCGCTCGGTGGTGGGCTTCCGCGGCTACGCGCAGCGCGATCCGCTGAACGAATACAAGTCGGAAGCCTTCCAGCTCTTCGAGAGCATGCTGGACAGCCTGCGCGCCGACGTCACGCAGAAGCTCGCCCAGATCCGCCCCCTCACCGAGGAGGAGCAGCGCCAGATGGTCGAGGAGATCCGCGCCCAGCGCGCGGCGATGGCGCAGGCGGCACAGGCGGCGCATCCCTCGGCCCCGGCGCCCGAGCCGGAGATGGCGGGCGCGGGCGCGCCGGCGGCTCCGGTCCAGTCCGGCGGCGCCGCGAGCGCCGCGGCCGCCGCTGGCGGCGGCGCGGTTCCGGGCTTCGACGAAGCCGATCCGTCCACCTGGGGCGATCCGGGGCGCAACCAGCCCTGCCCCTGCGGCTCCGGCAAGAAGTTCAAGCACTGCCACGGCCGCCTCGTCTGACGGCGGCGCGCACCGCCCACGGCTCAAAAACGCCCAATTCTATCCCCCGGGCCGCCTCATGGGTGCCCCGATTGAGCGTGACCTTGCCCTCCGATTGCATGGCCCGAGATGTGTCTTGCGGGGGCCGAGGAGGCGCGAATGCTGCTGTCCAACCGATATGTGCTCGCCGGGGCGACCGTGGTCGCCGCCATCGGCATCGGGGCCGTCATGCAGTGGGGCGGGCTGCCCGAGCCCCTCGCCGAGCGCAGCGGCGTCTCCGCCGAGACGGAGATCGCGGGCAACGAAGCGGGCCCGGCCGGTCCCGGTCCGCGCGCGCCGCGCCCCCCCGAAATGGACGAGGCCGCAGGGCTGAGCGGGATCACGTTCACCTCCGCCCCGCCGGTGCCGCGCGGTTCCGTGCGCCCGCTTCCGGTGCCGGGGCTGCCCGAGAAGGCCGTGGCGCCGAAGCCAGACGCGGTGCCCGAGATCGGCGCGCCCGAGCCGCGCGAGGAAGGCGCGGCTCCTGCGCCGGAGTGCGGGGTCGAGCTCGCCGCGACGCCGGGCGACGCCGCCATGGTCGAGCTGGCGCTCGATGCGCCCTGCCTGCCCGATGAACGCGTGACCATTCACCACAACGGGATGATGGTCACCGCGGTGACGGATGCGCACGGCACGCTCGCGATCGAGATGCCGGCCCTCGCCCCGGCAGCCGTCTACATCGTCGCCTTCGACAGCGGCGAGGGCGCGGTGGCCCAGGCCCGCGTGGAGGACGTGGAGGATCGCGCGCTCGTCGCGCTTCAGTGGCAGGACGGCGCGGGCGTCGCGCTCCACGCCCGCGCGAACGGCGCGGCCTACGGAGAGGACGGGCACGTCGCCGCGAAGCAGCCCGGCACACCCGGCAAGGACGGGTTCCTGACGGCGCTCGGAAAGACGGACGCACCCGGCGCGCTTCGGGCCGAGATCTACACCCTGCCCGCAGGCGTCCGGCCGGGCGACCCGTCGGTGGACATCACCGTCGAGGTCGAGGTGACCGAGGCCAATTGCGGCAAGGATCTCGAGGCGCAGCTCCTCGTCCGCCGCGACGGCCGTCTCGAGGCGCGTGACATCGAAATCTACATGCCCGGCTGTAGCGCCGTCGGCGACTTTCTGGTGTTGAAAAACCCCTTCGAACCGCTGAAAATCGCCGGCAAGAACTGAACCGGTTCCGGCCGAGGGCAAACATGCAAGCATGGCGTGCGGCGGTTTTCGCCGCACTTTTCTTGACGGCAACCGCGATGCCGCGTGGCGTCGCGGCGCAGGACGTGACGCTGAGCTCCCCGGACGGCGCCGTGGAGATCACCGGAACGCTGCTCGGCTTCGACGGCGAATTCTACCGCGTCGACACGATCTACGGGGAACTCACGGTGGACGGCTCCGGCGTGCGCTGCACCGGCCCGGGATGCCCGAACCTGGAGGCGTTCGTCGCCGAGCTCAGGCTCTCGGGATCCTCGATCATCGGTGACGTTCTGTTCCCCGCCCTGCTCGAGGCGTTCGCCATGCGGTCGGGCTACGGCCTCCGGCGAGAGCGCGACGACGAGGATCACGCCACCTTCGTGCTCTTCGAGGAAGCGGAGCGCGAGCCGGTGGCCCGCTTCCGCGTGCGCGCCACCAGCACCGACGAAGGCTTCGCCGATCTTCTCGCCGACGAGGCGGACATCGCCATGGCGCTTCGCGAGATAAGGGGCGCCGAGGCGCGCCTCGCCGCGGCGGCCGGGCTCGGCGACCTCGACGGCGCGGGCCGCTCGCGGGTGCTGGCGCTCGACGCTCTCGTGCCGGTCGTCGCGCCAGGAAATCCGGTGCGGGCGATTTCCATGCTGGAACTCGCGCGCGTGTTCGGCGGCGTCATCGACAACTGGGCGGATCTCGGCGGGCCCGATGCGCCGATCACCCTGCACCTGCGCGACGCGGGCTCGGGGCTCGGGCAGGCGGTGGAGGACCGGCTGCTCGCGCCGTCCGGCCTCGTGCTCGCGGAGGGCGCGGTGCGCCATGGCTCCGACGCCGATCTTGCCCGCACGGTGGCGGGCGACCGCCTGGGCCTTGGCCTCGCCAGCTACGCCGAGAGGGGCAACGCCCAGCCGCTCGCGATCTCGGGCGCCTGCGGCTTCACGCTGCGGGCCGAGCGCCGCACCATCAAGACGGAGGACTACCCCCTCACGGCGCCGCTGTTCCTCTACCTTCCGGCACGACGCCTTCCGAAGGTCGCCCGCGACTTCCTGAGCTATCTCCGAAGCGCGCCCGCCCAGATCGTCATCCGCCGCGCGGGCTTCGTGGACCAGGCGCCCGAGGAGGTGCCCGTGGCCGAGCAGGGCGACCGTTTCGTGAACGCCATCATGCAGTCCGGGCCCGAAATCGGGCTGGACGAGCTGAAGCGCATGGCCGGCGCGCTCGCGCCCATGCGCCGGCTCACCACCTCCTTCCGGTTCCGCCCCGGCTCGGCGCGGCTCGACGCGCAGTCGCTCTCGAACGTCGAACAGCTCGCCCGCGCGCTGGAGGAGGGCCGCTACGACACGAGGCGGCTCGTCTTCGTGGGCTTCAGCGACGGCCAGGGGCCGGCGGCCGGCAACCGGCGCATCGCCATGGACAGGGCCGAGGCCGTGCGCGCCGCGGTGGTATCCGCCGCCGAGGGCGCCGAGCTCGACCGCGTGACGCTGGATGTCGAAGCCTTCGGAGAGGCCTTGCCCATGGCCTGCGACGACAGCGCCTGGGGCCGACAGGTGAACCGTCGCGTGGAGGTCTGGGTGCGCTGAGCCCTAGCGGAGTTCGATCCGCACCCGGTCGGAGCGCCCCGCGGCGTCGATCACCGCGATCTCCGAGAAGCCCGGAGCGGCGAGGGGAAGGCTGAAGTCGCGCCGATGCGCGCCGGTGACGAGCGGGCGGCCGTCGGCCAGCACCGTGAAGGGCGGCGCGCCGTCCCGGAGCTTCACGGAGAGCAGCGCGCCCCTCGTCTCCACCACGGCGCCGTCGGGCGGGAAGGCGAGTTTCGGCGCATCGGGTGCGGCGGCGAAGGTCGCGGCCCGGCCCCGGAACCGGCGCAGCGGCGGGGGCAGCTCGGCGGTGGAGAGCAGCAGCGCCTCGGGCGGAGGCGGCGGCAGCGGCCGGGCCTCGGGCGCGGCGAGCGCGAGCGCCCGGAAAAGGACCGGCGCGGCAAGCTCCGCCCCGAAGGCGCCGGGCACCGGGGTGCCGTCCGGCCGCCCGATCCAGACCGCGGCGACATGCCGGCCGTCGTAGCCCACCGCCCATGCGTCCCGGTGGCCGTAGGAGGTGCCGGTCTTCCAGGCCACGCGCCGCTGCGGGGCGCCGGGGGGCGGCG
>CAZPCU010000009.1:850-11517 GCA_964585075.1 uncultured Rhodobacterales bacterium | reverse complement strand
GGGTCGGATTCCGAAACGCGGGTGATGCCTTCGGGGGCGCCGGGGGGCGGCGCGAGGCCCGCGAGGATGTGCCCGGCCTGCCAGGCGGCCGCGCGGCTGACGATCCGGGCCCCGGGCTCCGCTCTGCCGGGCGTCGCGCGCAGCGCCACCGCCTCGCCGCCGCGCGCGAGCCCGGCATAGAGCTGCGCGAGCTCTTCGAGCGTGAGGCCCACGCCGCCCAGCGCCACCGCGAGGCCGGGCGCGCCGCCGGGCAGGCGCGGTGCGGCGCCGCTCCGGCTAAGCGCCGCCATCAGCCGCGCGGGGCCGAGCGCCTCGGTCAGCAGGACCACGGGCACGTTGAGAGAGGTCTGCAGCGCCTCCGTCACGGTGACTTCGCCCCGGTAGAGCCCGTCGAAGTTGCGCGGCGCGTATCCGCCGAAGGCCACCGGCCTGTCGTCGATGAGCGTGGCGGGATGGGCGAGCCCCTCGTCGAAGGCGAGCGCGTAGACGAGAGGCTTCAGCGTGGAGCCGGGCGAGCGGGGTGCGCGGCTCATGTCCACCCAGCCGTCGCCCGCCTCCGCGCCCCAGCGCGCGGCGCCGACCGAGGCGCGGATGCGCCCGCTGCCATGCTCCGCGATGAGAAGCGCCGCCGAGAGCGCCGGGTCGCGCCCGCGGAGCGACTCGGCGGCGAGCCTTTCGGCGGCATCCTGCAGGGCGGGGTCGATCGTCACGACATGGCGCCGCGCCTGCGGATCCTCCCGCCGGAGCCGGTGGGCCAGATGCGGCGCGCGCGCCGGGAACGGGCGCATTGCCGTCGGCACGGGCTCGGACCGGGCGGCGCCGGCTGCGCCTTCGTCGAGCAGGCCGGCCCGCACCATCCGCGCCAGCACCCTGTCGCGGGCGGCGCGGGCCGCGTCCGGGTGGCGGTCGGGGCGGCGCGCCTCGGGCGATTGCGGCAGCGCGATCATCAGCGCCGCCTCAGCCGGGGTGAGCCGCCCCGGCTCCTGCCCGAACCAGGAGAGCGAGGCCGCGCGCAGCCCCTCGAGGTTGCCGCCATAGGGCGCGAGGGTCAGGTAGAGCTGGAGGATCCGCGCTTTCGAGAACTCGCGCTCGAGCTTCAGCGCCACGCGGATCTGGCGGACCTTGCCCGCCCAGGACCCCGTGCCGCTCTCCTCGAGAAGCCGGGCGACCTGCATGGTGAGGGTGGAACCCCCCGACACGATCCGCCCGTGGCGGACCGCCTGCAGCGCCGCGCGGAAGAGCGCCAGCGTGTCCACGCCCGCGTGGTCGTGAAACCGCTTGTCCTCGTAGGCGACGAGCATGTCAAGGTAGTCCGGGTCCACCGTATCGGGCGTGACCGCCAGCCGCCAGCGCCCGTCTGCCACGGTGAAGGCGCGGAGCAGCGTCCCGTCCTCCGAGCGCACCTCGACAGAGGTCTCGGGGATGATCGGCGGAAGCTGCGTGGCCTCCACCCAGCGATCCGCGGCGTCCCGCGCGAGGGCCGCCGCGAAGAGGGCCGCGGCCAGCCAGAGAAGCCCGGTCCGCCTCATTCGGTCACGGCGATCCGGCCCGAGGCGGTGGTGGCGCGGTATTCCGGGCGATACATGTCTTCCACCAGGGCGGCCGGATGGTGATAATCGCCCGGCCGCACGGCACGGACGATGTAGGCGAGCCGGAAGGGCTCCGCACCCTGCCAGTCCACCTGCGCGAGGAAGCGGTCGGCGCGGAACTCCGCGTGGCGCGCCTCCGCCGTCTCGAGCCAGCCTAGCCCCGCGATGTCGCCCGAGCGGAGAAGGTTCGGGTTGTCGATCTCGAGCCCGGCGGGCAGCGGGTCGTCCACCATCAGCCGGGCGCCCTGCGCCTCGGCGGGCCGCACTTCCAGCACGGCCACGAGCCGCGTGCCGGCCGACACGGGGAAGGAGGCCGGCGCGCCGTCGAGCGTGTAGTAGTTCCGCGAGAGCGCGTAGCCGTATCCCGTCGCCGTCACCGTCCCCTCGGGCACACCGAAGGTGGTGACGGTGACGTTCACCGGTGCGTCGCCGGTGTTCCGAAGCCCGAGCGCCTCGCCCTCGGCCATGCGGCGCAGGAGCGGGCCCTCCACCGGGCTGCCGTCCAACTCGAGGCCGGTGAGCGCCGGATCCTGCGCCATCTGGTGGGCGGCGAGCAGCATCCACGCCTGTTCCTGGGTGGAGAGCCGCCCTTCGGCCGCGGCGATCCGGCCGGCCAGCGCGGCGCGGTCCACGGCCTCGCTGCCGGCCGCGGAGGCCAGCGTCAGCACCGCCGCCGTGTCGCGGAGCGCCGTGCCGTAATCGTCCCGCCAGCCCCGGTCCGGCGCGGCGCCGAGCCGCGAGACCGCCCGCGCGAACATGGCGTCGGCGCGGGTCTGGTCGCCGTAGGAGGCAAGCGCCGCGCCGAGCTGGGCCTGCGCGAGCGGCGTGGCGAAGGCGTCGGCCTTCACGTCGGCGTAATAGCGCAGGTCGCCCATCGCCGCCGCGCCCTCCCGGGCGAGCACCATGAGCGCGTAGGCGATGTCTTCGCCGCCGCTGTCGAAGTCGGGGGCGTAGTTCACCCGGTTGCGCAGGTTGTCGAGCGCCGCCCGGTAGGCGGTGTCCGGCACCTCGTGCCCCTCGGCGCGGGCGCGGGAGAGGAAATCCGTCACGTAGGCGTCCAGCCAGAAATCGCCCGAACCGGCCCGCCAGAGCCCGAAGGCCCCGTTGGCGGCCTGGCGCGTCAGCACCAGCCGGATCGCCCCGTCGATTCGCGCGTCGAGGTCCCGGGCGGTGCCGAGCCCCATCGCCTGGCCCAGCTCCGAGAGGTAGAGGAGCGGCAGCGCCTGGCTCGTCACCTGCTCGGTGCAGCCGTAGGGGTAGCGGTCCAGCGCGGCGAGAAGCCCCGGCGCGTCGAACCGCGCGAAGGGGCCGGCGGAGACCATCGCCTCGCCCGTGCCCGGTCGGAGGCCCGCGAAGAGCGCGTCGTCAAGGGCGAGATCGCTGCCGGGGGCGAGGGAAAGGCGCCGGGTCTCGGACACCGCCGGGTCGTTGACGCGCACGCCGATCGGCACCTCCTTCACGAGCTGCCGGCCGTCCGGGGTCGTCAGCGCGACGCGGATCGCGTGATCGCCGGGCGCCGCGGCCGTCACCGGCAGTTCGAGCCGGGCGGTCCCGCCCTCTTCGAGCGTCATGCCCGAGGGCACCGACGCCGCGTCGAGCGCCACGCCCTGCGCCGTCACGTCAAGGCCCATGCGCCCGGCGGGGCCCGCGGCGTGGGTGATCTCGAGCAGCATGCGCCCCGTGTCGCCCGGCGCGAGGAAGCGCGGAAGCGCCGCGTTCACCACCACGGGGTCGCGCACGAGCACTTCCGCGTCGGCCTGCCCGACGCCCGTTCGGGACCAGGCCACCGCCATGAGCCGCACCGTGCCGTTGAAGGCGGGAAGATCGAAGCGCGCCTCGGCCCGCCCGTCCGGCCCGACCTCGAGCGGCCCGGCGAAGAACGCGACGAGCTCCTCGGTGGGCGGCGGGCCCTGGGTCTCGAGCGATGCGCCCGCGTCGCCGCCCGAGCGCAGCTCGCCCATCGCGCCCGTCATCCCGTCGATGAGGCGGCCGTAGACGTCGCGGAACTCAATGCCGAGGCGGCGCTGGCCGAAGTAGTGGCCTTCCGGGTCGGGCGGCGCGAAGCCGGTGAGGTTCAGGATTCCCTGGTCCACGGCGGCGAGAGTGACATGGGCCGTCTCGCCCTCGGCCACGCCGTCCACCCGGACGACGGCCTCGAGCGGCGCGCGCGGCCGCGCCTCGGTCGGCGCGTCGATCTCCACGGAGAGGCGCTTCGGGCCGGGCGCCACGGCGGCGTGCGCGAGCCCGAGCGCCCGCGCCGGGTTGCGCCGCGCCTCGGCGTCGAGCGGCCGGATCACCTGCGCCGTGACGTAGGCGCCGGTGCCCCAGTCCTCGGTCACGGGCAGCTCCAGCACCGTTTCGCCCTCCGTCACCTCGAGCGCGCGCATGTCGATGAGCCGGTCCGAGACCACGGTGACGAGCGCCTTGCCTGCCTCGCGCGGCACGAGGCGGAGCCGCGCGGTTTCGCCGGGCCGGTAGCTTTCCGCGTCGAGCGAGACCTCCAGCATGTCGGGCGACGCCGCCGCCCCGGCGGGGGCGTACCAGCCCGCGTCGAAGCCGAGCGAGGAGGCGACGTAGTCCCCGCCCAGCCGCTCCACCAGGATCTCGTAGCGGCCCCAGTCCACCGGAACCGCGACCTCGGCCGGCGCCTCGCCGAGACGCGCCTCGCCCGTGGCGACGCGGCTGCGCGTGGTCACCGGCTCCCAGTTCCAGTCGCCGCCCATCTGGTACCACTGGTATCGCGTCTCGACGCGGTTGACGGTCCAGCGCACCGTCATCTCTTCGGGGGCGAGGTCGGGGCCGAGGGCGATGAGGGAGAAGCGCGCCTCCGTGCCCTCGGGCACCACCTCCTCGAAGCCCGGGCGTATCCCGATGACGAGGCCGGCCGGCGCGAGGGCCCGCGTGAGGCGGCGCTCCACGGGGCGGCCCGAGCCTTCGGAGACGGTGACCACGGCCTCGGCCTCGTAGGGCCTGGGCGGGCCGTCGGGGGCCGGAAACTCGGCCGCCAGCGTCGCGCGGCCTGCCGCGTCGGTGCGGGCGCCTTCGGGCAGCCAGGCGGTCTCGGCGGTCGCGGGGGCGTCGTGCAGGCCGAACACGTAGCCCGGGTGGCCCGAAAGCCCGTCCGACGGCCGCACGCGCACGAACCCCGCCACCGGCAGACCGGCGGCCGGCGCGCCGAAGAGATAGCGCGCCTCCACCGAGAGCGGCGCGGTGTCCCCCGGGCGGATCGGCGCCTCCGGAAGGCCAAGCTCCACGTCGATGCGCTCGGGCAGGAAATCCTCGACGAGGATCGCCCGGCTCGCGAGCGGCGCGGCGTCCGGGTCCGCGCGGACCTCCAGCGTCCAGGTGCCGCGGGGCGCGGAGGGTGCGAGCGGCAGCGCGAAGACATGGCCGCCGGCCGCGTCCTCGCCGGAGAGGTGGCGGGAATACTCCACCCCGTCCGGGCGGGTGAGGATCGCGGTGAGCGGCAGCCCCTCCACCGCGCGGGCCTCGCCGTCGCGGGCCAGGGCGGTGGCGTGGATCGTTTCGCCCGCGCGGTAGGCGCCCCGATCGGTGGCGAGGAACACGTCCACGGGCGGTGCGGGCTCGCGCCCCCCCACACCGCGGTCGGAGAGATCGAAGGCGGGCTCGGTCAGCGAGAGGAAGGTCATGTCGTCCGCCCCGTCCGCCACGGTGACGAGCGCGGGCGCCGCGCCGCCCGTGCCGCGGGTGAGGGCGGGCGCGAAGGTCGCGTGGCCCTCCGCGTCCGTCTCCGCCGTGGCGAGCACCCGGTTGGAGCGGGAGAGGAGCGAGACCTCCAGCCCCTCCCGCGGCGCGGCGTCCGACAGGCCGCGAACGAAGACGTGCAGCCCGTCATTGCCCAGCATGGTGGCGAGGCCGAGGTCGGAAAGCAGGAACCACTGCGTCGCCGCGGGCGTATCGTAAGGGTTCGCGTCCGGGATCGCGGCGGTGAGCGCGTAGAGACCGGGCGGCAGCTCGCCCACGAGGTCGGCGACCGGCAGGCGCGTGGTCATGTCCCGGTTGAGTTCGTGGGCCACCTCCCCCGTGCCTTCCCAGACCGTGTCGGCCATGTCCGCCCCGAAGCTCTGCCGCTGCCAGTAGGAGAGCGGTCGGGCGAAGAGATCCGCCTGCATGGTGCGGAGGATGTTACGGTCCGAGACCCGGCTCAGCGTCAGCTCCACCGTTTCGGTGTTCACGGTCTCCACCGGCACACCCGCCTCCGCCACCCGCGGCAGCACGTAGCCGCGCCCGGGAAAGCGGACCGAAGGCGCCCGGTCACGGACGTAGAGGGCGAGTTCCACGTCGCGGGCGAGCGTCTCCCCGCTTTCGGCGGGCAGGCCCGCGCGGAGCGTGAGGGCGTAGCGCTGGCCGTGCTCCACGCCGTCGATGCAGAGCTGCCTGCCCTCGGCCTCCACGGCGAGCCCGGCCACCGGAAGTCGAAGATAGGTCGCGTAATCCACGCCCGCCTGCACCAGCGGTTCGCTGAACTCGGCGCATAGGCGCGGCGCCGCCTGGTCGCTCTCCACCCGCGTTTCGACCACCCGGAACCCGTGTTTCCCGATCGCCTCGTCCAGAAGCGCCGCGGCCTCGTCGCGGGGGGCGATCGTCTGGGCGAGGCGGAGCGCGGGGATCATGTCGCGCCCGCGGCCGACCTCCTCGAGGGTCCGGGCCAGAACGAGAAGGGCGCTGGCCTGCTGCGGCCCCTGGCCGGCGCGCAGGTAGCCGTTCAGAGCGGCGCGGAACGCCTCTTGCGCGTAGGCGGCGCGGCGGTCGCGCCCGGTTTCGGCAAGCGCGCGCGAGAGGCGCGAGAACTCGAGCCAGAGATCCGCGGCGTCCGTCTTGGCGAGCGCCGCGCCGGTCCAGTCGCGCGCAGTGGGCAGGTCGCCCTCGCCGCGCGCCTGCTCCGCCGCGTTCAGGAGCGCGTCCGCCGTCCACGGTCCGCCGGGATGCGCGCGCCCGATGCCGCGGGCCTGGTCGAGGGCAGCGTCGAGATCGGCCTGCCGCAGGAAGCCGAGGTCGGCGGCGCGCGCCTCGGCACGGAGAAGCGTCTCGGCCCCGGTTTCGATCACCACAGCGGACACGGCGCCCTCGTAGGGAACGCGCTCCGACACGGCTTCCTTCGGGAAGCAGGCGCCGTTGCGCGTGTTGAAGGTGAAGGCGCCGCAGTCCGGGTCGTCCAGGCAGACCCGGGCGCAGGCGGCTTCCGTCGTGTCGAAGAGCGCCTGCAGATCCGCGCCGTAGAAATCCACGTCGCGCGAGACGTCGAGGCGGCGCTCGGGGACCGGCGGCTCCGCGAGCGCGGAGAGCGGCAGGAGAAGGGCGAGGGCGGCGATCAGGACGGGGCGCATGGGCTGGGCTCCTCGGGCGCGGAGAGTGTCGCAGGGCGTCATGACGAGTTTGCACGCGCCCCCCGACCGATCAACGATTCCCGCGCAAGGGCGCGCGTTAAGTGGGGTTTCACCAGGACCGCGCCATGCTGCGCCCGTGGCATGGGGCGGAGGGACGGCGCCGATGAGTCTGAGCGGCAAGCTGGCCGAGGAACGCCGCGCGCGGCTTGCCGCCGAGCGGCTGCTGGAGCAGAAGCAGGCGGAACTCTTCGCGGCCAACCGCAAGCTGGCGCAGCAGGCCCGCCGCCTCTCGGACGAGATCGTGGAAACCCGCGCCGAGGTCGCGACCATGCGCGACGAGAACCAGCGCGTGAAGTCCGACCTCACCCGCGCCAACGAGAAGATCGCCGTCGTCGAGACCCAGCTCTGGCAGGCGCTCGAGACGGTGCGGGACGGCTTCGCCATGTTCGACGCGGACGGCCGGCTCGTGCTCGCCAATCCCGCCTACCTGTCCGTCTTCGACGGGCTGGAGACCGTGCGCCCCGGGGTGAGCTTCTCCCATGTCGTGGACGCCATGATCGAGGAGGGCGTCATCGATCTTCAGGGCGAACCGGCCGCCCGTTGGCGCGAACGCATGCTCGGGCGCTGGGAGCTGGACGAGATCCCGCCCGAGACGATCCGCCTCTGGAACGGCCAGTTCGTCAAGCTGATGGACAGGCGGATGCCCGACGGGGGGCTTGTCACGCTGGCCGTCAACATCACCGAACTCATGCGCATGTGGTCCGCAGTCGAGGAGTTGCCGGACGGCTTCGTGGTATACGACGCGGAGGACCGGCTCGTGACCTGCAACGCGCGCTACCGCGAGCTCTATGCCGAGAGCGCGCCGGCCATGGTGCCGGGCGCGCGCTTCGAGGACATCCTGCGCTACGGCCTGGCGCGCGGACAGTATGCCGAGGCCGTCGGCCGCGAGGATGCCTGGCTCGAGGAGCGGCTGGACCAGCACCGCGCCGCCCGCGTGGAGATCGAGCAGCAGCTCTCCGACGGCCGGTGGCTGCGCATCTTCGAGACGGAAACCTCCGACGGGGGGCGGGTGGGGCTGCGCGTGGACATCACCCCGCTGAAGGAGCAGCAGCGTGCGCTCGAGGCGGCGACGGAGCGGGCCGAGGCGGCGAGCCGCGCCAAGTCGGCCTTCCTCGCCAACATGACCCACGAGATCCGCACGCCCATGAACGGCGTCGTCGGCATGGCGGAGCTTCTCGCCGACACCGAGCTCACGGAGGAGCAGGAACTCTACGTCCGCACCATCCGCCGCTCGGGCGAGGCGCTTCTCGTCATCATCAACGACGTGCTGGACTACTCCAAGATCGAGGCCGACAAGCTGTCGCTGCACCCCGAGCCCTTCGATCTCGAACGCTGCATCCACGAGATCGTGACGCTGCTCCAGCCGTCGGCCCGCGACAAGGGCCTCGCCATGCTGGTGGATTACGATCTCTTCCTGCCGACCAATTTCGTGGGCGACCCGGGGCGCATGCGGCAGGTGCTCACGAACCTCGTCGGCAACGCCGTGAAGTTCACCGAGGCGGGCCACGTCCTTGTCCGGGTCACGGGATTCGAGACGGGCGATGGCGGCGCGGCCGTGCATGTGACGGTGGAGGACACCGGCATCGGCATCGATGCCGCGCAGCTCGAGCATGTGTTCGGCGAGTTCAACCAGGTCGAGGCCGGGCGGGACCGGCGCTTCGAGGGCACGGGGCTCGGCCTCTCGATCACGAAGCGCCTGATCGACCTGATGGGCGGGGAGGTCTGGGTGGACAGCGAGCTCGGCGCGGGCGCCTGCTTCGGCTTTCGCGTCACGCTTCCCGTGGCCGCCCCCGCGCCGGCCGCCCCCGATCTGCCCGCGGCGCTGCGGAGCGCGCTCGTCGTGGACGACCAGTCCGTCAACCGCGAGATCCTGGTGCGCCAGCTTTCCGCGCTCGGCCTCGACGTGCGCGCGGCCGAAAGCGCCGAGGCCGCGCTCGAGATGCTCGATCCGCCGCCCGACCTCTTGCTGCTCGATCACCGGATGCCGGGCCTCGACGGGCTGGCGCTGGCCCGCCGGCTCCGCGATCTTGGCCACGGGATGCCCGGGCTGCTCCTCTCCTCCGACCCACGGGTGGACGACGAAGAGGCCGCCGCCGCCGGGCTTCAGGGCGTGCTGCAGAAGCCCGTGCCCCGGCAGGTGCTCTTCGAGCGGCTGCGCGGTCTCGGCGCGCCCGATGGCGGCGAGGCGGGGCGGGCCATGCGCGTCCTCGTCGCCGAGGACAACCGGACGAACCGCCTCGTCCTCTCCAAGATGGTGAAGGGGCTCGACATCCAGCTCGAATTCGCCGCGAACGGAAGGGAGGCGCTCGACGCTCATGCGCGTTTCGCGCCGGATCTCGTCCTGATGGACATCTCCATGCCCGAGATGGACGGGCGCGAGGCCACGCGCGCGATCCGGCGCCGGGAAGAAGCCACCGGCGCGCGCGTTCCCATCGTCGCCGTGACGGCCCACGCGCTGGAGGGCGACCGCGAGACGATCCTCGAGGCGGGCATCGACGCCTGCCTGACGAAGCCCATCCGCAAGGCGGCGCTCGTGGAGACGATCCTGGCGCACCGTCCGCAGACGGCGCGGCCGCCTGCGCCCTGAGCCTCAGGCGGCAGCGCGCAGGAAGACGGGTTTGCCGGGCTCCGACAGCTCGGGGGAAAAGGCGTAGCCGCCCGCGTCGAACTCCGGCAGCGCCTCGGGATCGGTCAGGCGGTTCTCGACGATGAAGCGCGCCATCGCGCCCCGCGCCTGCTTCGCGAAAAAGCTCACGACCTTCGGCCCGCCCTGGCGATCCTCCATGAACACGGGCGTGACGACCGGCAGCTCCAGCGCGCCCGCGTCCACCGCGCCGAAATACTCCTGGCTCGCGCAGTTCACCAGAACCTTCGCCCCGGCCTCGCGCGCGGTCTCGTTCAGGGCACGCGCGATGCGGTCTCCCCACCAGTCGTAGAGCGTGCCGCCCCGCGCGGTGGCGAGGCGGCTGCCCATCTCGAGGCGGTAGGGCTCGATCATGTCGAGGGGCCGGAGCAGGCCGTAGAGCCCCGAAAGGATGCGGAGATGCCCCTGCGCCCAGCGCAGCGCGTCCTCGTCGAGCGTCGCCGCCTCGAGCCCGCGATAGGTGTCGCCTGCGAAGGCGAGCGCGGCGGGCTTGCGCGACTGCTCCCCGAACTCCTCGAAGCGGTCCCGGTTGAGGCGCGCGAGATCCTCGCTGATGCCCATGAGCTTCCGGAGCGCCGCCACGTCGAAGCCGCGCGCCACCTCGGCGAGTTGCGCGGCGTCCTCGGCGAAAGCCGGCTCCGTGGTTCCGGCCACGTCCACCGGGGTCATGTCCATCTTCTTCGCGGGCGAGATCACGACGAGCATCGGCTCTCCTTTCGGGCGTCGGCGCGGTTGACTTAATCCGCCGCGCGCACGGCGTCCAGAAAGGCGGGCCCGAAACGTTCCACCTTCCGCTCTTCCATCCCGGGAATGCGGGCGAGCGCCTCGAGCGTCTCGGGCCGGCGCTCCGCGATCTGGCGGAGCGTGCTGCGCGTGCAGGAGAGCGGCTTTTCCACGCCGTCCTCGCCCCGCGCGAGGCGGTCCTGTTCCGCGGCCAGCCGGTCGAAAAGCGCCCCCGCCGCGCGGCCGGCGAGCTTGCGCCGGGCGGGATGCACCGGCGGCGCCTCTCCGGCGATCACCTCGAGA
>CAZPCU010000009.1:0-840 GCA_964585075.1 uncultured Rhodobacterales bacterium | reverse complement strand
CGAGAAAGGCCGCGCCGTAGTGTTCGAGCTTCTTCGCGCCCACCCCGGGCACCTCGGCCATCTCGTCGAGGGTGGCCGGGCGGCGCTCGGCCATCTCGATCAGCGTGCGGTCGGGGAAGACGATGTAGGCCGCCATGCCCGCGGCCTCGGCGAGCGCACGGCGGCGGGCCTTGAGCGCGGCCAGGAGCCCCGCGTCCTCCTCGGAGACGAGCGCGCGCGGCGCGGGCTTCGCGCGGGCGTCTCGCATCGTGTCCCGGCGAAGCTCCACGCCTTCCTCCCCCCGGAGCACCGGGCGCGCCGCCTCGGTCATCGCCAGCGCGCCGTGGCGCTCGGGATCCGGGCGCAGCAGGTCGCGGCCCATCAGCTGGCGGAAGATCGCCTGCCATTCCGGCTTCGAGAACTCGCGCCCGACGCCGAAGGTGGGCAGCCGCTCGTGGCCCCATTCCCGGATCTTGTCGGTCTCGGCGCCGAGCAGAACGTCGATCAGGTGCCCCGCGCCGAAGCGTTCCCCGGTGCGGAGCGCCGCCGAGAGCGCCTTGCGCGCGGCCGCCGTGCCGTCGAACCTCTCGGGCGGGGCGTCGCAGAGATCGCAATGCCCGCAGCGTGCGGCCTCCTCCCCGAAATAGGCGAGAAGGCGCTGGCGGCGGCATTCGAGCGCCTCGGCGAGCCCGAGAAGCGCGTTCAGCCGCGCATGGTCGGCCGCGCGCCGCTCGGGCGGGGCGAGCCCCTCGTCGATCTGCGCACGGCGCAGGCGGATGTCGTCGGGGCCGTAGAGGGTGAGCGTTTCGGCCGGCGCGCCGTCGCGCCCCGCACGGCCGATTTCCTGGTAGTAGGCCTCGA
>CAZPCU010000008.1:0-17310 GCA_964585075.1 uncultured Rhodobacterales bacterium | reverse complement strand
GCCGGCGAGAAAATCCTCGGCGAGGATATAGGCCTGGGCGAGGCCCTCCGGGCGCGGCTGGACGACGTAGGTGAGCGATATTCCCCACTGTCCCCCGTCGCCGAGCATGCGCTGGAACTGCGCCTGGTCCTCGGGCGTGGTGATGAGCGCGATGTCCCGGATCCCGGCGAGCATGAGGACGCTCAGCGGGTAGTAGATCATCGGCTTGTCGTAGATCGGGAGAAGCTGCTTCGAGATGCCGAGCGTGATCGGGTAGAGCCGCGTGCCCGACCCGCCGGCGAGAATGATGCCCTTGCGCTGCGTGTCGCTCATCTTGGCCTCCGGATATCTTCGCGGGCGAGCGCACCCAACTCGCCGAGAACCTTTGCGAGCCCTGCTTTCCAGTCCGGACGCGCGATGCCGAAGGCGGTTTCCGTCGGTCGGCAGTCCAGCCTGGAGTTGAGCGGGCGGGCCGCGGGAGTGGGATAGTCGCTGGTCGGGATGCCGTCCATGTGCACCGGCCGTCCGGCGAGATCGAAGATGGCTTCGGCGAACGCCTTCCAGCTCACGTCGGGCGCGCCGGAGAAGTGATAGGTGCCCGCCTTGCCCGGCTGCTCTGCGAGGGCGGACGCGATCGCGAGGCACGCCTCGGAGATCGCCGGGGCGGGCGTCGGCCCGCCGATCTGGTCGTCCACGATGCGGAGCGCCTCGCGCGTCTCCGAGAGCCTCAGCATGGTCTTGACGAAATTGGCGCCATGTGCGGAGAAGACCCAGGAGGTGCGCAGGATGGCATGCGCCCCACCGGCGGCCCGCACCGCTTTTTCCCCTTCCAGTTTCGTGCGGCCATAGGCGTTGATCGGCGCCTCCCGGTCGTCGGGGCGCCAGGGCGCTTGGCCTGAGCCGTCGAAGACGTAGTCGGTGGAGATGTGGACGAAGGGGATGGCGCGCCGCGCGCAGGCTTCGGCCATGGCGCCCGGTGCCTCCGCGTTGATGCTCTGCGCGAGCGCCTCCTCCTCCTCGGCGCGGTCCACGGCGGTGTAGGCGGCTGCGTTGATCACCGCGTCGGGCGCGTGATCGGCGATGGCGGCCACGCAGCTTTCGGGGGCCGAAAGATCCGCCTCCGCGCGCGAGAGCGCCCGCGCGCCCGGTGCCCGCCGGGCGAGTTCACGTGCCACCTGGCCGGTCGTGCCGAAGACGAGAAGGCGCATGTCAGCGCGCGCCCGGACTGAAGCTTTCGATCCAGGCGATCGCCTCGTCCCAGCTCCGGAGGGGCAGTTCGGACACGTTTTCGTAGAGATACCCGAACCGCGCCTCCGCGAGCTCGTCTCGCAAGTCCGCAAGAGGCGCGTGGTCGGGCGCAACCTTCACCAATCCCACGCCGTGGTCGATGAAGACGATTCGGAAATCGAGCCCGTGCGTCCGCATGATCTCGAACGCCACTTTCCAGACATCCCCGGTCCAGCCTGCGCTGATCCTTGGCATGTGCTCCTCCTTCCAGTGTCGGGGAAGGAGATCGTGCAGGCCGATCCAGCCGCCCGGTTTCATGAACCTGAGGCTGTTTTCCAAGTCCCGATGGACCTGTTGGTACTCGTGCAGCCCGTCGATCCAGACGAAATCGAAAAGCTTGGCGTTCGTCTCGAAGAACGCGTCAGAGGTCATGCGCTCCGTGCCCCCGGCCACCGGGTCCACCCCGGTCTTGTCCGCCAGCGGCACCGCGTCGAAGAGCACGTTCCGGGCGCAGCCGATCTCGAGATAGCTCGCGTCCCGCGGCAGTCGCGAGACGACGTAGTTCACCAGCGCCACGCGGTTGAAGTTGATCTCGCGCCAGTTCCAGTCGAACTTCCTGGGGTCCGCGTGCGCGGAAAACTGTTTCGCAAGGGCCTGCCGGTCTTCCTGCGTGAGATCGTCCCAGTCGCCCACCCGGTCTGCAGAATCGCGCACTTTGCTTCTCCATCTCTTTCCGAACAACCTCATTTCGCGAGTCCGAGCCTCTGCCCGACGCCGCGCCGCGCCTGCAGGTCGCGCCACCAGTTTTCATTCTCGAGATACCATCTCACCGTCTTCCGGAGCCCGTCCGCGAGCGTCACGCCTGGCCGCCAGCCGAGCTCGTCCCGGATGCGGGACGGGTCGATGGCGTAGCGCAGGTCGTGGCCGGGCCGGTCGGTCACGAAGCTGATCTGCTCGGCATGGGGCGCGGCTCCGGGGCGTTCCTCGTCGAGGATCGCGCAGAGCGTCCGCACGAGGTCGATGTTGCGTGCCTCGCTCTCGCCGCCGATCGCGTAGGTGCGCCCGACGGCACCCTCGCGCAGCACGAGAAGAAGCGCCTCGGCGTGATCCTCCACGTAAAGCCAGTCCCGCACGTTCTCTCCGGCCCCGTAGACGGGGATCGGCGCGCCTGCGAGCGCGTTCAGGATCGTCACCGGGATGAGCTTCTCGGGAAACTGGTAGGGCCCGTAGTTGTTCGAGCAGTTGCTGAGCACCACCGGCAGTCCGTAGGTCTCGTGCCAGGCGCGCACCAGGTGATCCGAGCCCGCCTTGGATGCCGAATACGGGCTGCGCGGGTCGTAAGGTGTATGCTCGGTGAAGCGGCCCTCCGGCCCGAGGGAGCCGAACACCTCGTCGGTGGAGACGTGGTGGAAACGGAAGCCCTCCGGCCGGCCGGCGGCGGCCCAGTGGGCGCGCGCGGCCTCGAGCATCTGGAACGTGCCGAGGATGTTCGTCTCGATGAACTCCGCCGGCCCGTCGATCGAGCGGTCCACGTGGCTTTCGGCGGCGAGGTGCATCACCGCGTCCGGACGGTGTTCCGCGAAGATGCGGTCGAGCGCGGCGCGATCGCGGATGTCGGCCCTCTCGAACCTGTAGAGCGGGCTGTCGGAGACGCTGGCGACATTGGCGAGGCAGGACGCGTAGGTGAGGGCGTCGAGGTTCACGACCTCGTGGCCCTCCGAAATCGCCCGCCGGATCACGGCGGAGCCGATGAACCCCGCGCCACCGGTGACCAGAATGCGCATGACCGTCCGTCCCAAGCCGCTCCGCAGATGGTCCTAGACGCTCCGCGGCGCCGCGTAAACACGCGCGCGGTCAGTCATCCCAGGTGAAAGGGCTGTCGAGGTCCGACAGCGGCGCGGCGCGCGCATCCTTCTCCGAGAGAACCGGCGCGCGGCCCCCGAGCGGCCAGTCTATGCCGATCTCCGGGTCGTTCCAGAGCACCGCGCCCTCGGTCTCGGGCGCGTAGGTGTCGGTGCACTTGTAGATGATCTCCGTACCCGGCTCGAGCGTGCAGAAACCGTGGGCGAAGCCCGCGGGGACAAGGAGCTGCCGGCCGTTCTCGAAGGAGAGTTCCGCGCCGACCCAGCGCCCGTAGGTCGGGCTGCCCTTGCGGATGTCCACCGCCACGTCGAAGAGCGCGCCGTGCCCGCAGCGCACGAGCTTGTCCTGCGCCCGGGGCGGCGCCTGGAAATGCAGGCCGCGGATGGTGCCCGGCTCCGCCGAGAGGGAGTGATTGTCCTGAACGAAGACATAATGAAGCCCCGCGGCCGCGAATGTATCGCGGTTGTAGCTCTCGCTGAAGAAGCCGCGGTGGTCGCCGAATCGGCGCGGCGTCAGGATCTTCACGCCGGGAAGGTTCGTTTCTTCGATCTGCATGAGGCGCGTCCTGTGCTCGGGTCTCCATGTGTGCGGTCAGTCCGCGCCTTCCTTCGCCAGCGCGTCGAAGGCGCGCAGGCGGGCGACGAGGGCGGCGAGCTCGTCCACGGGGATCATGTTGGGCCCGTCCGAGGGCGCGCGGTCGGGGTCCTGATGGGTCTCGAGGAAAACCGCCGAGACGCCCACGGCGCAGGCGGCGCGGGCGAGCACGGGCGCGAACTCGCGCTGGCCACCGCTCGTGGCGCCCTGCCCGCCGGGCTGCTGCACCGAATGGGTGGCGTCGAAGACCACCGGGTAGCCCGTCCGCGCCATGATCGGCAGCGCGCGGAAATCGGTGACGAGCGTGTTGTAGCCGAAGCTCGCGCCGCGCTCGCAAAGCAGGATGCGCTCGTTGCCGGTGGAGGCGATCTTGGCCGCGACGTTGGCCATGTCCCAGGGCGCGAGGAACTGCCCCTTCTTCACGTTGATCGCGCGTCCCGTCTCTCCGGCCGCGAGAAGAAGATCGGTCTGGCGGCAGAGGAAGGCCGGGATCTGGAGCACGTCGCAGACCGCGGCGGCGGGCGCGCAGTGCCCCGGCTCGTGCACGTCGGTCAGGATCGGAACGCCGAACTCCTCGCGGATGCGGCCCAGGATCTCGAGCCCCGCCTCCATGCCGAGGCCCCGCGCCGTGCCGAGGGAGGAGCGGTTGGCCTTGTCGTAGCTCGCCTTGAAGACGAAGCGCGTCCCGGTGGGTGCGCAGGCTTCGGCGATGCGCTCGGCCATCATCCGGGCATGGTCGAGGCTTTCGAGCTGGCAGGGCCCGGTGATGAGCGCGATGGGGCGGTCGCCCCCGATCTCGATGTCGCCTGCAGTGACGATGCGGGTCATGCCATCTCTCTCAGGGCCGCCTCGATCCGGGGGATGTCGGCGGGATTGTTGAGTTCCCAGAAGACGCGCCCATGCGCCTCGACCTCCACGCAGCGGATCTTGTGGCCGTGCTCGAGAAAGCGCAACTGCTCGAGCCCCTCGAGCCCTTCGAGCCGCCCTTCCGGCCAGGCGCGATAGGCCGAGAGCGCCGCGCGGCGGTAGGCGTAGACGCCGACGTGATGCCAGACCGGGGGCGCGCCCGCGATATTCGCCGGATCGAGCCAGGGGATCACTTCCTTGGAGAAGTAGAGCGCGTCGCCGTGCACGTCGAAGACGGCCGTCGTGCCGCCCACCCGGCCCTGCCGGCGGTCCTCGGTGAAATGGGCGTAGGTGGTCGCGTCGCAGCGGAGCACGGGCGTGGCCACCTGCACCTCGGGCGCGGCGCGCATCTCGGCCACGAGCGCCTCGACGAACCAGGGCGGCGTCAGCGGCGCGTCGCCCTGCAGGTTCACGACGATCTCGGCGCCGATCCGCTCGGCGGCCTCGGCGCAGCGCTCCGTGCCGTTCCGGCAGTCCGGCGACGTCATGAGGACGGAGGCGCCGAAGCCCAGGGCGGCGTCGCGGATGCGCGCGTCGTCGGTGAGGACATGCACCGCGTCGATGCCGGGTACCGCCTGCGCCGCTTCCCAGGACAGGCGGATGAGGCTCTTGCGGGTGCCGTCGGGCAGGGCGATCTCGGCAAGCGGCTTGCCGGGGTAGCGCGTGGACGCGTAGCGCGCCGGGATGAGGATCGCCACGCTCATGCCACGCCCGCGCGCAGCAGGTCGTGGATGTGAAGCACGCCCAGCGCCTGGCGCGCCTCGTCCGCCACGAGAAGAACGGTGATCTTGCGCGCGTTCATGATCGAGAGCGCCTCTGCGGCGAGCATGTCTGGCGCCACCGTGACCGGATCCGGCGTGGCGACCTCTCCGGCCGTCCGGGACATCAGCCCGTCCATGCTCCGCCGCAGGTCGCCATCCGTGATGACGCCCGTCACGCGGCCGTCGGCGTCGAGCACCGCGGCGATCCCGAACCCGCCCGAGGTCATGGCGATCAGCGTCTCGGACATGGGCGCATGGGGCGCGACGGCCGGCACGGCCGCGGCGCCGTGCATGAGCTGGTCCACCCGCGCGAGCTGCGCACCGAGCTTGCCGCCCGGATGGAACATGCGGAAATCCTCGGCCCGGAAGCCGCGCGCCTCCATCAGCGCCACGGCGAGCGCGTCGCCGAGCGCCATCGCCATGGTGGTGGAGGTGGTCGGCGCCATGCCGATGGCGCAGGCCTCGGACGCGTCGGGCAGGAGAAGCGGATGGTCGGCGGCGCGCATGAGCGTGCTCTCCGCCCGCGAGGAGATGGCGACGAGCGGGATTGCGAAGCGCCGGACATAGCCGAGGATGTCGCGCAGCTCCGCCGTCTCGCCGGAATTGGAAAGCAGGAGGCAGACGTCGCCCTGGGCGATCATGCCGAGATCGCCGTGGCTCGCCTCCGACGGGTGCACGAAAAGCGCCGGCGTGCCGGTGGAGGCCAGGGTGGCCGCGATCTTGCGGCCCACATGGCCCGACTTGCCGATCCCCGAGACGATGACGCGCCCCTGCGCGGCGAGGACAGCCTCCACCGCGCCGTCGAAACCCTCCGGCAATTCCCCGGCGAGCCGCGCGAGCGCCTCCGACTCCACGCTGATGACGCGGCGGGCGATGGCGCGGGCGGTCTCCTGGAGGGTGCGGGCGGTCATTCGGGCGGGGTTCCGGGCTGCGGGGACCTGCCCCAGCTATGCCGAGCCGCGCTCCGCCGCAAGCCCTGCGGCCGCCCCGTCGAGGAAGCGCCCGATCTCCGTGGCGACCCGCTCCGGGGCCTCCTCGTGGGCCAGGTGGCCGAGCTCGGGCAGGTGCAGCACCCGCGCGTCGGGCAGCCGCGCGGCGGCACGATCGGAGACCGAGGGCGGCACGGCGCGGTCCCGGTCACCGGTGACGAAGAGCGTGCGCGCGGCGATGCCCGGCAGCCTTTCCGCGAGCGGGTCGATGTTCCATTGCGCCATCATCTTGAGCGTCGCGTCCACATGGCCGCGATCACCCATCAGATGGGCGTAGAGGGCGAGCCCCGCCTCGTCGAGATGCGAGCCGGTCGACTCGATCAGCCGCCGCGCCCGCGACAGGCTCGCGCCGCCGGCGGTGAAGAGGTTTGCGCTGAACGGGTTGAGGGCGAGCAGCTTCGCGAGCGCCGGGAAGAGCCAGCCCGCCAGGCCCTCGAAGTTGCCGAGCGCCGCGTTGATCCCGACGACGTCCGGCGCGGGGTCCAGCCGCTCGGCGAGGGCGAGAGCCACCGCCGCGCCGGCGGAGTGTCCGATGACCGCGCGCGGCCGCCACCCTTCCGCGTCGAGGAGCGCCGCGATGTCCGTCGTCATGAGCGGCAGCGCGCAGCGCGACGTCGTGCCCGCCTGGGTGAAGCCCTGCCCCGGCATGTCGAGCGCCACGACGTGGCGATCCGCGGCGAGGAGGGGCAGCAGGTCGCGGAAGCTGTGGGTGGAGGCCCCCGCGCCATGGATCAGGAGGAGCGTCTCGCCCGTGCCCGCCTCCTGCACGTGCCAGCGATGCGGCGCGACGGCGGCGCGGCGCGACAGCGCCGCGTTGGGCCAGCCGGGAAGATCGCGCGCCCAGTCCATCTCAGTCCCCGAGGGCGCCCGAGATCGCGGCCGAAAGCCGCCGCGCATCGGCGCGCGGCAGCGCGAGGTAGGTGCCGCCCAGCCGCTCGGAGAGCGCGCGCCCTTCCTGGCCCGGGCGGGTCGCCGTGTCGATGACGATGGCGCCGAGGCCCTGCGCGCGCAGGCTGTCCGCCACGCGGAGCGCGTCCTCCGCAGCTTGCGACCGCCCGCCCTGCCCGTCGAGGCCGACATTGGCGCGCCCGTCGGTCAGCAGCGCGATCTTCGGGCTCAGCCCCCGGCCGCCCGACTGCAGGGCGAGCCGCCCCGCGGCCTCGAGCCCCGCGGCGAGCGGCGTGCCGCCGCCCCCCGGCAGCGCGGCGAGGCGGCGCTTCGTCTGCACGAGGGATCGTGTGGGCGGCAGCAGAAGCTCCGCGCCCGCCCCCCGGAACGCCACCAGCGCGACGTGATCGCGCTGCGCATAGGCTTCGGCGAGCAGGATCTCCACCGCGCCCTTGGCCTCTCCGAGCCGCGCCATGGCGAGCGAGCCGGACGCGTCCACGGCGAAGATCAGGAGGCGGTCGGAGCGGTCCTCGTAGCGGCGCAGCCGGATATCCGAGGCATGGACGAGAACGCGCCCCGCGCCCGGCTGCTGGCGACGGCGGATCGTCTGCCAGGGCGCCGCGGCGCGGAGCGTCGCCACGAGGTCCACCCGTTCGCGCCCGCCCGGGCGGCCCGGGCGCGAGGGCAGGGGGCGGCCGCGGCGATTGCCCTTGCGCTTCGCGCCGGCGCCCGCGCCGCCCATGGCGCGGCGCGCGGCCTTTTCCTCCGCGAGCCGGGCGAGCAGGTCGCGGGGCACGAGGGCGGCGACCGCCTCGACGAGAAGCTCCGAGGGGATCTCCGCGCCCTCGGCGTCCTCCGGCCTTTCCTCGCCCTCCTCCCTGTCCGGTTCGGGCTCCGGCGGCTCCGGCGGATCGTCTTCCTCCTCCTGCGGCAGCATGGTGGCGCGGGTCGGGTAGACGAGTTCGGCGGCGTCGCGGATGTCCTCGTCCGAGAGCGCGCCGCGCCCGTCGAACGCCGCCTGCGCCCGCGCCGCCCGGAGCGCGAGCAGCGGCGCGCGGAGGCTGTCGATGCCGAACCGCGCGGCGAGCGCGGTCAGCGCCGCGGCCTGGTCGGGCGTGGCGGCGATCCCCGGAACCCTTGCGCGCGCCGCTTCGATGGCGTCCCTGCCCGGCAGCTCTCCCCGCGCCTCGAGCCGCCCGATCCCGTCGAGATCGACGTGGAAGGCGAGGCGCTCGGCGAGGGGCTTCGGCGCGCGCTCGTCGGGCTCCGCCCCTTCGTCGAGGAGGACGAGCGCGTGGCCGGGGCTCGAATCCAGGATCTGCGCGAGCCGCGCGGCGAGGTCCGGCGGGCAGCGTTCCGCCATCGGCAGGACGAGGCGGCAGGGGCGCTGGGCGAGCCCGCCCTGCACCACCGGGCGGCCGGCGGCGAGCGTGGCCGCCACGTCGAGGCCGCCGAAAAGCTCGGCGTCGCCGATTTCGGGGTGGATGCGGTGCGCCTCTCCGGGCAGCCGGGCGAGGCGGTCCTCGAAGGCGCGGCGCACGGGGCCGACCCGCGCGCGCACCACCATGCCCCTGAGCCCGGCCGGGTCCACCGCGAGGAGCGCGAGCGCGTGGAGCGCCCGCTCCCAGCGCGCCCGGCCCTCCGTCACGCGAGGACCTCTTCGACCACCCGCGCGACGCGCGTGCCGGAGCCAGCCTCGTCCAGCGGATCGCGCCGCAGCCGGTGCGAGAGCGAGATCGGCGCGACCCGGCGCAGGTGGTCGCGGCCCATCTCGGTCGCGCCCTCGTAGGCGGCGAGGGCGCGGCCCGCGCGCAGCAGCGTGAGCTCGCCCCGCAGCCCGTCCGCCCCGAGCGCCACGCAGAGCGCCGCGCAGTCACGGAGGCTGTCGTCGGGCGTCGCCACCTCGCGGAGCCGCGTCCGGGCGGCGAGGATGCGGTCGCGCACCTTCGCGTCCTCGGCGCGCCAGTGGGCCATGAAGGACTCCTGGTCGGTCTCGAAGGCGTCGCGGCGGCGCACGACCTCGATCCGGTCCTCGATGTCCGTGGGGGAGGCCACCTCCACCGAGAGGCCGAAGCGGTCGAGAAGCTGCGGGCGCAACTCGCCCTCTTCGGGATTGCCCGAGCCCACCAGCACGAAGCGGGCGGGGTGGCGGACGGAAAGCCCCTCGCGCTCCACCACGTTCTGGCCCGATTGCGCCACGTCGAGGAGAAGATCCACGATGTGATCCTCCAGCAGGTTCACCTCGTCGATGTAGAGATAGCCCCGGTTGGCCTGGGCCAGCAGGCCGGGCTGGAACACCTTCTCGCCGCTGGTGAGCGCGCGCTCGATGTCGAGGGCGCCGGTCACCCTGTCCTCGGTGACGCCGAGCGGCAGGTCCACGACCGGGGTGGGCCTCTCGATCACGCGGTCGCCCACGCCCACCGCCCAGTCCGGCACCTCTTCCGCGCGGGGCGCGTTCACCGGGCAGCCCTCGACCACCTCGATCGGCGGGAGAAGCGCGGCGAGGGCGCGCACGGCGGTGGACTTGCCCGTGCCCCGGTCGCCGAAGACCAGCACGCCGCCCAGCCCCGGCTCGATGGCCGTCAGGGTCATGGCGAGTTTCATCTGCTCCTGTCCGACGATGGCCGAAAACGGGAAAGGGGCGCTCATGCGGCGATCTCCAGGTCTGCGACGGGGTTCCGGCCCTCCCATGTGCCACGGACCGCGAGGACGCGAAAGCGGGCATAGAGCTCCTCGCTGAACCAATGGCCCTCGCGCACCGCGCGGATGGCGCGGCCGTGGGGGCCGTCGCCCCGGGCGAAGGCGGCCATGGTGGAGGTGTCGGGCCAGATCGAGAAGGTGACCTGCCGGAGCCACGGCACCTCCCCGATGCCGATCTTGAATCGCACGTTCGGGTCCGCGCCGATCACGTCGCTGATCTCGGGGCCCGCGCCCCAGAATTCCAGCGCCTTCGCGGGCCGGATGGTCGCGCGGGTGAGGGCGGCGACGGGGCCGGGCCGGGCCGCCTCCGTCACCTCGAAGGGCTCCCGGCCGGACCAGCGCCCGCGCACGGAGGTCGTGGCGAGGAAGGCAGTCAGGCTTTCCTCCGCGTGATCGTGATAGCGGCGGAAGACGGGCGCCTCGGCGGTCTGCCTCTCGGCGGTCTCCAGGTCGGGCCAGGTGGCGAGAATCGCGTAGACGCCCCAGTTGGGCCGCGGCGTGAAACCCTCGCCCACGCCGGAGCCGCAGAGCTTCCAGAAGCCGACACCGGGCAGGCGCGACATCGGCCAGCGCGCGAACCCCATCTGGGTGAAGGCCCAGACCCGCGCCCCGCCCGGCGGAAAGCGGAAGAAGCTGAGGCTGACAGTCTGGATGGCGCACTCCTCCGGCTGCAGGTGTCAATACTTTCTGACACGGATTCCCGGGGCTGAAAAGAGCGCGGCAGGGCGTCTCGGTCTTTGTTGTAAATCAAAATAGACAGTAGTAGCATCGAGCGCATGTTGACACGCCTTGATCCGAACCTCGTCGCCGGCGCCACGCCCGCCGCGCCTCATGCGGTGATCGTCGGCGCGGGGCTCGGCGGCCTCGCCTCGGCCATGCGTCTCGGCGCACGGGGCTACCGCGTCACGGTCCTCGACCGGCTGGACCGCCCCGGCGGGCGGGGCTCCTCGATCACGCAGGCCGGGCACCGCTTCGACCTGGGGCCGACGATCGTGACGGTTCCGCAGGTCTTCGAGAAGCTCTGGGCGGCCTGCGGGCGCGATTTCCACGCCGACGTGGACCTGCGCGCCCTCGATCCCTTCTACGAGATCCGCTGGCCGGACGGGTCGCATTTCACCGCGCGGGCCTCGACCGAGGCGATGGTGGAGGAGGTGCGCCGCCTCTCGCCGCGCGACGTGGCAGGCTACCTGCGGTTCCTGAAGGATGCCGAGCGCCGCTACGTCGTGGGCTACGAGGGGATGGTGGCCGAGCCGATGCACCGGCTCTGGGATACCGTGAAGGTGCTGCCGGAATTCGCCGTCCTCCGGGCCGACCAGTCGATTCTGGGCCTCGCCCGGAAGCGCGTGAAGGACGAGCGGCTGCGCATGGCGCTCTCCTTCCACCCGCTCTTCATCGGCGGCGATCCGATGCACGTGACCTCGATGTATGCGCTCGTGAGCCATCTCGAGAAGGAGTTCGGCGTCCATTACGCGATCGGCGGCGTGCAGGCGATCGCGGACGCGATGGCGAAGGTCGTCGCGGAGCAGGGCGGGGTCGTCCGCCACGGCGCGGAGGCTGACGAGATCCTGGTCGAGAACGGCCGCGCCGCAGGGGTCCGGCTGACGGACGGGGAGCTGCTGCCCGCCTCCGTCGTCGTGTCGAACGCCGATGCGGGGCACACCTACACCCGGCTCCTGCGCAACGCGCCGAAGCGGCGCTGGTCGGACCGCAAGCTCGGCTCGCGGCGCTGGTCCATGGGCCTTTTCGTCTGGTATTTCGGCACCTCCGGCACGTCGGAGATGTGGCGGGACGTGGGCCATCACACGATCCTCTCGGGGCCGCGCTACGAGGGGCTGCTGCGCGACATCTTCCTGAAGGGCAGGCTCGCCGAGGACATGAGCCTCTACCTTCACCGGCCCTCGGTGACGGACCCGACCGTGGCGCCCGAAGGGGGCGACACCTTCTACGCCCTCTCGCCGGTGCCGCATCTGGGCCACGACGACCCGGTGGACTGGTCCGCCATGCGCGAGACCTACCGCGCGAAGGTAGCGGCGGTGCTGGACCGGGCGATCCCCGGCTTCCGGGACCGGCTGAGCGCGGAGCTGATCTTCACGCCCGAGGATTTCCGCGACCGCTATCTCTCGCCCCTGGGCTGCGGTTTCTCGATCGAGCCGCGCATCCTTCAATCGGCCTGGTTCCGTCCGCACAACGTGAGCGAGGAGGCCGAGGGCCTCTACCTCGCCGGCGCGGGCACGCATCCCGGGGCGGGGCTGCCCGGCGTCGTCTCCTCGGCCGAGGTTCTGGACAAGCTCGTGCCCGATCCGGCGACGGTGCCGGCGTGATCGCGCCGGGCGACCTCGACCACTGCACGCAGGCGATCCGGCACGGATCGCGGAGCTTCCACGCCGCCTCCAAGCTCCTGCCCCGCAACGTGCGCGACAAGGCGCTCGCCCTCTACGCCTTCTGCCGCCTCGCCGACGATGCGGTGGACCTGCAGGAGGCGAAGGCGGCGGCGGTGGACACGCTGCAGGAGCGGCTGGCGCTGGCCTATGCCGGCCGGCCCCGGAACGCCCCCGAGGACCGGGCCTTCGCGGCCATGGTGGCGGAAACGGACATGCCGCGCGCGCTGCCCGAGGCGCTGCTCGAAGGCTTCGCCTGGGACGCGCTGGAGCGGCGCTACGCCAGCGTCTCCGAACTCCGCGCCTACTCGGCCCGGGTCGCCTCGGCGGTGGGCGCGATGATGTGCGTTCTCATGGGTGTCCGGGACCGGGGCGCGCTGGCGCGAGCCTGCGATCTCGGGGTGGCGATGCAGCTCACCAACATCTGCCGGGACGTGGGCGAGGATGCACGGGAAGGCCGGCTCTACCTGCCGACCGACTGGCTGGACGAGGCCGGGCTCGATCCCGACGCGTTCCTGTCGGATCCGCGGCCGTCCCCGGAAATCCGCGCCATCGTCCGCAAGCTTCTGCGCGAGGCCGGCATCCTCTACGCCCGCTCGGAGGCCGGCGTCGCCCGGTTGCCCCGCGCCGCGCGCCCCGGCATCTTCGCGGCGCGCTACATCTATGCCGGGATCGGCGGGCGCGTGGCGCGCGCCGGGCACGACAGCGTGACCGCCCGCGCCCGCACCGGCAGCGCCGAGAAAACCGGCTGGACCGCGCTCGCCCTCCTGCGCGCCTCGGCCACGCTGGTGATGCCGGTCTCGCCCCTTCTCTACGCCCGTCCGCTGCCCGAAACGGCCTTTCTCGTGGAGGCCGCCGCCGCGCCCGAGCCGCGCCGCGCGGACTGGTCGGACAAGCTCTATGCCACGCTCGCCCGCGCCAAGGCGCACGAGCTCGAACGCCGCCGGCCCTTGATGGAGGGGGCGCGGAGGGCTAGCTAGCCTCCATGGACTTCGTGTTGTTCGCGATCTTCCTCGCGGCGTGCTTCGCCGCGGGCTCCACCGGCGGGCTGTTCCCGCCGGGCCCCTGGTATCGCGAACTGGCGAAGCCGGCCTGGACGCCGCCGAACTGGCTGTTCCCGGTCGCCTGGTCCTTCCTCTATCTCTGCATGGCGGGGGCGGCGGCGCTTGTGGCGGTGGAACCCGGCAACGCGATCGCGTTGGCGCTCTGGAGCCTCCAGATCGCCCTCAACGGGCTCTGGACGCCGGTCTTCTTCGGGCTGAAGCGGATCAAGCTCGGGATGGCCGTGCTGGCCGCGCTCTGGCTTTCCGTGGCGGCCTGCATGGTGGCGCTCTGGCAGGTCCTACCACTCGCCGGGCTGCTCTTCCTGCCCTATCTCGGCTGGGTGACGGTCGCCGGGGCGCTGAACCTCTCCGTCTGGCGCCTCAACCCCGAGATCGCCGGCAACCCGCCCGAGATGGCCCGCTAATCCTCGAACCGCCAGCCGGCGCGGCGCGGCACCCGCACCGCCAGCATGGGTTTCAGCAGGGGCGAGCGGAAACGGGTGAGATCCAGCGCCTCGTGGACGCCCACCGTCTCCTCCCCGTCGAGCCGCGTGCGCACCGCCGAGCGGTTGTAGAAGGGCGCGTCGAGCATGGCGAGCACCTGGCGCGGCCGGTATCCGGCATCGGCCCGGGTCTCGCGCCGCACCATCCAGAAGGGGCGCGCCAGCGGCGCTTTCGGGTGCGGCTCCACCATCTCCGCCCCGCCGGCCGAATCGAAATGGATCGCCTGGGCGAGCGCGCTGCCGTCGAGCCGGGTCGCGTCGTAGAAGCACGTCGCCCCGCCGCGCGCGGGGAAGCGGCCCCAGGTCCAGTAGGCGAAATCCTCCTCGAGCGCCCGGCTGCCGAAATTGGCGTCGAAATAGCCGTGGCCCGTCCATTGCCAGCCCGGCGCCTCCAGCGCGACCTCGATGTCGGCGTTGGGCGCGAAGGGCCGCCAGAGATGCGCCCCGTCCTCCGTCAGGAGCATCTCGCGGTCGGTCATCGCGGCGGGTTTCACGCGGATCTGTCCGCGCACGCGCGAGATCACGGGCGGGGCGGAAATCTCGTTCACGTCGATGACGAGCTCGCCTGCCTGCCAGTGCATCGCAGAGGGGCCGACCCGGAAGCTGTCGCGGCTCTTGCGGAGCGCGCCTCGCCCGCGGTCGGTCATGGTGAAGCGGCCCCCCGGTCCGTATGTGGCGACGTTGATGCAGACGTGGTTCTCGGGGTCGCGTCGGCCCGACCAGCGATACCAGGGCGAGAAGACGGAGCCTATGAAGCCGATGACGGAGACGGCGCGGCGCCCGTCGTCGGAGATGCCGTCGACATACCACCACGCGTAGCCGTTGGGCGGGACGTCGATGTCGAAGTTCGGTCGCTCAGCATCGCCTCGGCTGCATGCCGCCCGGAGAGGGCCGCCATCGGCACGCCCGCGCCCGGGTGCGCCCCGCCCCCCGCGAGGTAGAGCCCCGCCAGCTTCGTGCGCGCCCGCGGCCGGGCGAGCGCCGCCGTCATCCCGTGCGGGCTCTGCCCGTAGAGCGCGCCCAGCGAGGCCGGGAAGAGCCGGTCGAACCCGCCCGGCGTCGTCAGCGCCTCCGGTCCCGGCAGCGGGTCCATCCTCAGGCCCATGCCGCTCAGCTTGTCGAAGGTGCGTCTCAGACATGGGTCGTACTCCTCGGCGGCGCGCGACGGGCCCTCCAGGGGCGGCGCGTTGACGATGATCTCGAAGCGCTCGGTCCCGGGCGGCGGGCGGCCCTGCCCCCGGTCCTGCGCGCAGATGTAGAGCGTGGGATCGGCCGGGGGGCGACCGGCCCGGAGATCGGCGAACTCGGCGGCGTAATCGGCCGAGAAGAACACGTTGTGATGGGCGAGTTCCGGCCCCTCCGGGCGGGCGGCGAAGGCCCAGACCTGCGCCGAGAGCGAGCGGGGCGCCCGGGCCGTGACCGGGGCGAGGCCGGCCAGGTCGGGCCCGAGCGCGCCGGTGGCGAGCGCGCGCGGATCGCCGTTGAAGAGAATCTCGGCGGCCCGGATGCGCGTGCCGTCCGCCAGGTGCACCGCCACCGCGCGGCCGCCCTCCGTCTCGATGCGGGACACATGCGCGCCGTAGCGCAAGCGGGCGCCGCGGGCCCTCACGAGCCGCGCGATGGTCGCGGCGAGGGCATGCATGCCGCCCTCCACCACCCAGACCCCTGCGGCCTCCGCCCGCCAGATGAGCGCAAGCAGCGCGGGCGCGGCGTAGGGCGAGCCGCCCACATAGGTGGCGAACCGCCCGAAGAGCTGCGCCAGCCGCGGGTCGTCGAACTGCCGGGCGAGCGCGCCGGCGAGCGTCCTGTGCGGTGCCATGTCCGCCATCAGCCCCGGGCGGCGCATGACGGTGGCGGCGAGTTCGGCCACGCGCGGGTCCGCCGCCTGCATCATCGGACGCTCGAACGCCTCGAAGAGACGGCGGGCGCGCGCCGAGAAGCGGCGGAACTGGTCGGCGGCGCGCGGGCCCGCGAAGGCGTCGATGGCGGCGGCGCTCGCCGCCTCGCTGTCGAAGAGATCGAGCGTGGACCCGTCGGGCCAGAAATGCCGTGCGAGCAGATGCTGGCGATGCAGCGTGACGTGATCCTCCAGCCTTTCGCCGAGCGCGGCGAAGAGATCGTCGAAGACGGCGCGCATGGTCAGCACCGTCGGTCCGGTGTCGGCCGGGCCGGCCGCCGTCGTCACGGTGCGCATCTTGCCGCCCGGCGCGTCATGACGCTCGAGCACGAGAACGTCCCGGCCCGCCGCGGCGAGCCGGGCCGCTGCAGCGAGCCCGCCGATCCCGGCGCCCACCACCACTGTGGGCGCGTCGCTGAATTCCGTCGCGGCCATGCCGGGATTGTTGACTCGGGGGGGCGAGCTGTCCAGAATAATTTACACTTGCTGTGTCATTCTTACGAGACGCGGCCCAGGAGCAGGAGCGCCCCATGGATCTTCATGCGCGAATCGACGGCGCGGTGTCGCGCGCCATCGCCATCGGCCGGGGCGGGATCGCGCCGGCCCAGCTTTCCGAGGCGCTGGATTACGCCACGTCCCCGGGCGGCGCCCGCATCCGCCCGACGATCCTGACCTCCGTCGCGCTCGCCTGCGGCGACGATCGTCCCGCGGTGACGGACGCCGCCGCCGCGGCGCTGGAGCTCATCCATTGCGCCAGCCTCGTGCACGACGACCTGCCCTGCTTCGACGATGCCGAGCTGCGGCGCGGCAAGCCCTCCTTGCATCGCGCCTATTCCGAGGCGCTCGCGGTGCTGACGGGCGACAGCCTGATCATCCTCGCCTTCGAGGTGCTCGCCCGCGCGGCCGCGGCCGATCCGGAGCGCGGCGCGCGCCTCGTGCTCGCGCTCGCGCAGCGCACCGGCATGCCGCACGGGATCTGCGCGGGGCAGGGCTGGGAGAGCGAGCCGAAGGTCGATCTCGAGGCCTATCACCGCTCGAAGACCGGGGCGCTTTTCATCGCCGCGACCCAGATGGGCGCGATCGCCGCCGGGCACGACCCCGAGCCCTGGTACGATCTCGGCGACCGGATCGGCGAGGCGTTCCAGGTGGCCGATGACCTGCGTGACGCGCTGATGGACGCGGACTCTCTCGGCAAGCCCGCGGGACAGGACGAGGCGCACGGGCGGCCGAACGCCGTCGCCGAGCTCGGCGTCGCGGGCGCCACCCGCCGGCTGCGCAACATCCTCGCCGGCGCCATCGCCTCGATCCCCTCCTGCCCCGGCGAGGCGCGGCTGGCCGAGATGGTGCGGATGCAGTCCGAGCGGATCATGCCCGACGCCGTGCGGCACCTCGCCTGACATGGCGCACGCGGTGGAGGAGCGCCCCGCCCCGCGTCCGCGCCGCGACATCCGCACATGGTTCGCCAGCCTCGCCGCGCGGGACGGGGTGCAGCGCTGGGCGAGCGCCTTTCCCCTGACTCGCGGGCGCGTGCGGCGCGAGGGCGCCGCGCTCATGGATCTCGTCTCGGGCTTCGTCCAGAGCC
>CAZPCU010000007.1:10356-19046 GCA_964585075.1 uncultured Rhodobacterales bacterium | reverse complement strand
GGGCTGTCCGGGCTTCTCGGCGCCGTAGAGCTCGTCGTCGCCCGCGCCGCCGTCGAGGCTGTCATCGCCCGTCTTGCCGTGCAGGCGCTCGTCCGCCGCCGTGCCGGTGATCGTCGTGTTCACGTCGGCCTGGTCGATCTTCTCGCCCTGCAGCTCGGCCACGATCCCGGAACCCGCGGGATAGGTGATGCCGTAGGCGGTGGCGTCGATCGTGGCGTCGGTCACGCCGTCGATGTTGAAGAGCGGGCCCCAGGCGCTTTCCGCGCCCGAGAGATCGAGGCCCGAGATCGAGAGCCCGTCGATCTCGCCCAGGTTGAACACCGCGACCGGGTTCTTGTGATAGGCGCCCGCCACCGTGACGTTGGCGAGGCTCACCGTGCCGAGATCCGGCGGCGTGCCGCCGTTGACGGCGCTGCCGCCCGCGACGTTGCCGGTGATCTCGATGGCGTTGTCGGGCCGGTCGGCCGTGGCCGCGCCGCTCGCCGCGCCGTCGAAGGTGACGTCGGTGAAGCTCGCGTCGCCCCAGAAGCCGAAGAGCTTCGCATCGGCGGTGTTCCCGCCACCGGCCCCGTTGTCGGAGAAGGCGACGTTGCTCACCACCACGGCGGCCGCGCCCATCTGGCCGAGCAACGTGTCGCCGGTGACGTAGAGCGCCACGTTGCCGAGGCCGCTCAGCGCGCCGTCCTCGATCGTCAGGGTGCCGACATTGGCCGCCTCGTCGAGGAAGATGCCGTTCGTGCCGCCCGCGATGTCGAGGTTGACGAAGGAGAGGTTCCCGCCGCCGGTGTCCTGACCGACCGTGAAGGCGTTGCCCGAGGCCGGCGCGATCACCGCGCGGTTACCGTCGATGGTGACGCCCTGGAAGGTGAGCGCCTTGCCCTGGGTGTCCACCGTCTCGTCGAAGGCGGTGGGCTGGCCAAGGATCTGCACCGTCATGCCGTCGGCGGTCGAGGCCGCGTCCACCGCCGCCTGGATGCTGGCGTAGGAGCCGACGAGCGCGCCGGAGCCGTCCACCACGCGCACGGGCGCGGTGAGGTCGATGTCGGTGTCGTCGAAGCGCAGCGTCTCGACGTCGGCCGCGATCTCGATCGCGTCCGTGCCGTTGTCCACCGTCACCGTGCCGTCCGCCGCGACGGCGTAGCTGTAGGTGGCGGCATTCCCCATGACATCCACGGTGTCGTCGCCCGCGCCGCCCGATACCGTGTCCGAGCCGCCCTGGGTGGCGAAGAGGTTGTCCTCGTCGTTGCCCGTCATGCTGTCGGACTGGCCCGAGCCGATCACGTTCTCCACGCCCGAGATCGCAGCGAAGCCTGTCGCGCTCTGCCCCGATCCGCTGTCGTTCAGGTCCACGGTGACGCCGGTCGTGAAGTCCGTGTAATCGACCGCGTCGCCCACCAGCGTGCCCCAGGCCGGCAGGGAGTAGGCGCTCTCGCCCGTTTCGCCCGCGTGGTAGGTATATCCGGCCGCACCGTCGTTGACGGCGAAGGAGTCGTTGCCGCCGCCGGACTCGAAGGTCAGCGTGACGGCGTCGCCGGCCGCGAGGTCCCACGCGATCAGGCGATCGTTACCGCCGCCGCCGAGGCCGCTCGTGTCATCCGGCCCCACGAAGACGTCGGTCACGCCCTCGGCCGCGAGATCCTGGCTGACCCACGTGTCCGAGTCGCCGTCGCCGAGGAAGACGCGGATGTTCTCGATGTCGTTCCCCCGCACGGCATTGACGCCATCCTCGATCGCCACCACCCCGGGAGAAAGTACGTCGATGGCGATGTTGCGGAAGGTCGTGACCGGGTCGGGCGCGCCGTCGGCCGACCCGAAGGTTCCATCCGGGAAGACCGACGAGAAGATCACGGTGTCCCCGCCCGCGCCATTGGTGCCGCCCTCGACGATCGCGGTGCTGCCGGGCCCGGCAACATGTGTGAAGTGCACGAAGGTGTCGTCGCCCGCCTCGCCCGAGAGGGTGTCGAGGCCGCCGCCGCCGAAGATCAGGTCGTCGCCCGCGCCACCCTCGATCGTCTCGCTGGCCGCCGTGCCGATCAGCGCGTCGCCCACGAAGGCGCCCGGGGCGCTGTCCGAGCCGGTGATCGTGCCGTCGGTGCCGACGCCGTTGACGACCGTGCCCGCGTTGCCGAGCGGGGCGAAGGCCGGGCTGGTGCCATAGCTGCCGCCCGTCACGTTCACGCCGGTGAGGTCGATCGTGGAGGGCGTGGGCGATCCGCTGACGTTGGAGCCGAAGGTCGGGTTGACGTAAAGGCCCGTCCACGCGGCGTTGCCGTCGAGCGTGAGCCCGCCCGAGAAGTCGAGGCCCGCCAGGTCGTTGTAGCCGTGCACGTAGGCCAGCGTCTTGGCGTAGTCGCCGGTGATCTGGACGTCGGTGAAGGTCACGTCGCCGATCGGCGCGTCGATGGTGTCGCCCGCGCCGTCGTCGTAGCCGGCGACCTGGATGCCGTTGTCCCCGCTGCCGGAGCCCTCGGCGGTGACCCGGAGGAAGTCCGCGTCGCCCAGGAACTCGAAGAGCGTGATGTCGCCCGAGCCGCCGGAGGTCGGAGCGAGGCCGTTCTGGCTGAGGTCCACGTCGGTGAAGCTGACCGCGAGCCCCGTGCCACCGCCGTTCACCAGCACGCCCGCCTGATCGTAGCCCGTGATCGCAACGTCGGCGACGACCAGCGCGGCGAGCGGGTTGGCGGAACCGTCGCGGCTGCCGGTGTAGCGCAGGCCCACATTGGCGCCGCCCGCCGCGGCGTCGAGCGTCATGTTCTCCACCCGCAGCGTGCCCGTCACCGCGTCGAGCCCGGACGCGCCGGTGGCCGTGGAGACCGAGCCCAGCGTCACCTCCGTCGGGTCGGCGCCTGCCCCGATCAGCGACACCGCCACGTCGAGCGAGACATCCTCGTCGTAGCTGCCGGGCGCGATCAGGATCACGTCGCCGTCCTGTGCGGCATCCACCGCCTCCTGCACCGTGGCGAACCCGCCATTGCCCACGAGGTGGATCGCGCCGCCGGCATGGGAGATGGTCTCCATGCCCTCGAGCTGGTCGATGCCCTCGGCGCCGGCGGAAACCTCCCAGCCCGTGCCGGAGAGCATGATATCGGCCTCGTCGAGCGTGCCGGCGTAGCTCGCCGTGTCGATGCCCGCGCCGCCGTCGAGCGTGTTGTCGCCCGCGTCCCCCGCGAGCGCATCGTCCCCCGAGCCGCCGGTGACGTTCTCGAAGCCCGAGATCGCCGTGTCGGGCGCGCCCGCCGCCGTGGCCGCCGCGCTCGACGTGAAGCCGGTGGCCGTTCCCGCGCCCAGATCGACGGCGACGGACTCGGCGGTCCCGCTGTAGTCGAGCGTGTCGGAGCCGGTATCCCCGGCAAGCGGCGCAAGGGTGCCGCCCGCGGCGGGCGTCGTGTCCGCATGGGCGGTGACCGCCTCGATGGAGGACAGGCTCGCCCCGTCGAGCGACGTCACGACGCCGCCCGACACGGTCACGCCAACCGCATCGTCGCCGGCCTCCGCGTCGAGCAGCAGCAGCGCGTCCGCGTCGTCGCCCCCGTCGAGCGTGTCGCCCGCGCCTTCGCCGCTCAACTGGATGAACGTGTCAGAGCCCGCGCCGCCAGAGACGGAATCGGAGCCCGCGCCACCGAGAAGAAGGTCGTCGCCCGCGCCACCGTCGAGCGTGTCGTCGCCCGCGGCGCCCGAGAGCACGTCGGCCCCCTCGTCGCCGGTGAAGACGTTCGCCTCGTCCGCGCCGTTCGCGCCCACCGAGATGTCCGGCGCACCGGACGCCGCGTTCGTGACGCGCAGTCCCGGCGCCGCGCCCGCGTCGAGATCGCCGCCGATCCCGTCGATGTTGAGCCCGGCGAAGGCCGCGGTGACGGCGATGTCGAGCGATCCCGCCGGATCAGCGCCCGCGAAGGTCAGGCCGGAGAGGTCGGTGAAATTGTAGATGGCCACCCCGGTCTTCGTGAAGGCGCCGCTGACCGTGACTCCCGAGTGGGTGATGGTCCCTGCCGGCCCGGGCGTGTCGAGACCGCGAAGCTGGATGCCGTTGTCGGCACCCGCGCCGCCGGTGACGGCCACGTCGGTCAGCGTCACGTCGCCCGTGTAGCCGAAGAAAGTGAGCGCGCCCGAGCCGTTGGAGCCCGAACTTCCATTGCTGCCGAAGGCCGCGTTCTCGATCACGATCGCGTCCACATCGGCGGCCGTGTTGGCCGCTTCGACCGGGTTCGCACCGCTGCCCACCAGAAGGCCGTGGTTCGTGCCGCCCGTCACGTCGCCGTTCCGGAACGCCATGCTGTCGTAGTCGGCGCCCTCGTCGATCGAGACGCCCGCCCCGCCCGTGGCCACGACATCGACATTGTCGATCTCGACCGCCTGCCCGGCGCCGCCGCCGGTCACGTCGATGCCCGCGACGCTCACGTCGCCGAGGCCGCGGAGTGTCACGCCCTTGTCGAGCACGAGCGTCTCCGCGCCCGCATAGGCCGTGGCACCCGGCCCGCCCGCGCCGTTCACCAGGATGGTGTCGCCTTCGGCCGCCGCGTCGATCGCCGCCTGGATGGTGGCGAAGGTGCCCGCGAGCGTCGTCGCTCCCGGCGTGCCGGAGAAGAGCTGCACCGCGCTGTCGAGGCGAAGCTCCGTGTCCGCGAAATCCAGCACCTCGACGCTGGCGAGCGTGTCGGTGCCTTCGTCCGCCGGGCTGCCCGCGGCCGCGTCCGTGTCCTCGACGCTCGCGAAGCTCGTGACGAAGCCCGAGGCGTCCGCCGAGGTGGTGACGGTGTAGTTCGCGCGCTGGTCGGCATAGGCGGCGGTGTCCACGCCGTCGCCGCCGTCGATGGAGTCGTCGCCGCCACCCCCGGTCACGGTGTCGTCGCCGCCCGCTCCCGAAATGGTGTCGTCGAGATTGCCGCCCGTGAAGCTGCCCGCGCCGTCGCCGTCCGTCACGTTCGCCACGGCGTCGAAGGTCACCTCGACGGGCGCGGAGGTCGCGCCGGACGCGTCGGTGACGGTAACGGTGACGATGCGGTCATTCGCGTTGAAACCGAAATCCGTCTCGCCGGCGATGACCTGCACCTGCTGGAGGACCGACTGGGCGAGCGACTCGGACATCGGGCTGCCCGAAGGCGCCTCGATCACGAAGTCCGCGGCGTTGCCGTCCCCGCTCACGGTGAAGCCCAGGGTTTCGAGGAAGCCCTGGAACCCGGCGTCGAGGAAAACCGCGTCGCCCGCGTCGAGGCCGGTGTCGCCGGGCACGCTGTTGGCGTCCAGGGAGAGACCGAGCGTGATGCGCGCGATCCCGTCCTCCGGATCGCTGACGGTGGCCGCCCCGGCGACCGTCTCGGCGATGCCGGACGTCACCGTGCCCGAAGGCGGCGAGACGGCGAGGGTCGGGGCGTCGTTCGCGCCGTTGACCGTCACGGCCAGAACCGCGGTGTCCGCCCCGCCTTCCCCGTCCGTGATGCGGTAGGAGAACATCTCCACCGGCGCGTCGCCCGCGCCGAGGGCGTTCACGGCAGCCTGCTGCGCCGGGCTCACGCCGAGCGTGTAGCTGTAGGCGCCGTCCGCGCCGAGGACCAGATCGCCATAGGTTCCGGAAACCGTCGCGCCCACATTGGCCGCCTGGCCCTCCACCGCGCTCACCGCGAGCGTGTCGGATGCGTCCACGTCCGTATCGGCCACGTCGCCGGCCGCCGCGCCGGTGAGCACGTTGCCCGTGGCGCTCGTCGTCGCATCCTCGGTGACCTCGGCCGCGTCGGCATTGGCCACCGGCCCGTCATTCGTGCCGGTCACGGTCACGGTGAGCTGCGCCGTCGCTGTCTGGCCCGGCGTGCCGTCGTCGGCGACGGTATAGGTGAACACGTCCGCGACGGTCTCGCCCGCGGAGAGGCCCTGCGCGGCGGCGTTGTCCAGCGCGTAGCTGTAGCCGCCGCTGGCCGCGTCCACGGTCAGCGTGCCATGGCTGCCGACCACGACGATCTCGCCGCCCGAGGGCACGGTCCCGTCCACCTCGGCCACGGCGAGCGTCTGCCCCGCGTCGGGATCGTCGTCGTTGGCCAGAAGGTTGCCCGCGGCGGTGGTCGTGACGTCTTCGGTCACGCCCGCGGCATCGTCCTGGGGCAGCGGCGCCTCGTTCTCGTCCGTCACCGCGAGGGTGAGCGAGGCCGTGTCGTCCGGCGCGCCGCCCAGGCCTGCGTCGTCCACCTCGACCGTCACGTCGTAGGACGCCTGCGCCTCGAAGTCCGGGCTCGCGCCGACGTAGAAGAGCTCCGTGCCCCCGTTGCGCAGCTCGAAGGCCCCCGCGTCCGCGCCGGCGAGCGAGAGCGCGTTCGTCCCGAGCGCGTCGTCCGTCACCTCGACGTCCGCCACCTTCACGCCCGCGCTCGTGTCCGTCCCCTCGGCGATCCCGGAAACCACGTTCGACAGCGCCACCGACGGCGCCTCGTTCTCGTCCGTCACCGTGACCGTGAGCGACTGCACCGTCGCGTTCACGCCGTCCGAGGCGGTCACCTCCACCTCGTAGTCGTTGCCGCCGTCCGCGTCGCCCGGCGCCTCGAAGTCCGGCGCCGCCGCGAAGCGCAGCTCGCTCCCGTTCACCAGCTCGAACAGCGCCCCGTCCGCGCCGCCCGTGATCGCGAAGCTCACCGGGCCGCCCACCGTGTCCGCATCCGTCGCCGACAGCGTCAGAACCGGAAGACCGCCCTCCGCAACCGACGCCGACGCCGCGCCGGTGAAAACCGGCGCCTCGTCGTTCACGTCCGACAGCACCGGCGCCGCCGCCGTCGCCGTGTCGGACAGCGTCCCGTCATCCGCCGTCACCTCGAGCGCCGGCAGAACGTCGCCCGCCTCGAAGTCCAGCGCCGGGCCGGTGTAGAACACCTCCGTGCCCACCACCGTGTAGCCAGGCGACGCCGTCAGCGTAGGAACCGTGCCGTCCGGGTCCGAGGCCACCACGTCGGCCACCTTCACGTTCGTCGTCCCCTCGGCGATCGAGGCCGCGACATTCGCCAGCGCCACCGACGGCGCCTCGTTCTCGTCCGTCACCGCGAGGGTGAGCGAGGCCGTGTCGTCCGGCGCGCCGCCCAGGCCTGCGTCGTCCACCTCGACCGTCACGTCGTAGGACGCCTGCGCCTCGAAGTCCGGGCTCGCGCCGACGTAGAAGAGCTCCGTGCCCCCGTTGCGCAGCTCGAAGGCCCCCGCGTCCGCGCCGGCGAGCGAGAGCGCGTTCGTCCCGAGCGCGTCGTCCGTCACCTCGACGTCCGCCACCTTCACGCCCGCGCTCGTGTCCGTCCCCTCGGCGATCCCGGAAACCACGTTCGACAGCGCCACCGACGGCGCCTCGTTCTCGTCCGTCACCGTGACCGTGAGCGACTGCACCGTCGCGTTCACGCCGTCCGAGGCGGTCACCTCCACCTCGTAGTCGTTGCCGCCGTCCGCGTCGCCCGGCGCCTCGAAGTCCGGCGCCGCCGCGAAGCGCAGCTCGCTCCCGTTCACCAGCTCGAACAGCGCCCCGTCCGCGCCGCCCGTGATCGCGAAGCTCACCGGGCCGCCCACCGTGTCCGCATCCGTCGCCGACAGCGTCAGAACCGGAAGACCGCCCTCCGCAACCGACGCCGACGCCGCGCCGGTGAAAACCGGCGCCTCGTCGTTCACGTCCGACACCGAGACGGTGAAGAGCGTGTCCGCCGTGCTGCCGTCGGTCGAGGTCGCCGTGACCGTGATGTCCGCCGTCGGCTCGACCTCGAAGTCGAACACGGCGCCGGCCGCAAGACGCACCACGCCCGCGGCGTCCACCTCGAAGCGGGCGTCGTCCACCGCGTAGCTCACCGTGTCCGAGCCGTCCGCATCCTCGGCGAAGACCGTGATACCGACCGCCTCGCCGCCGGCGGCCGTGCCCTCCGTGACCACGTTCGCCGCGGCGTCCGCGTCCACCGGCGCCGTGACGTCGAACTCGTCGACGTCGAGCACCTCGAGCGCGCCGGTCGCTAGGAAGGTGAGACCCGCGCTGTCGGTGACGAGCGCGGTGAGCGTGATCTCGGTCTCGGTCTCGTAGTCCAGCGCGACGCCGTCCACGAGCTTGAGCTGCCCGCCGACGACCTCGAAACGGTCATCGGAGAGCTCGAAGGTGAAGCTGTCGCCCGGGTTCGGGTCGGTCACCACCACGTCGCCCACGACGCCTCCAGGCGTGTTCTCGGCGATCGTGTCGTTGAGAAGCTCGACGTCCGTCGGCGCTTCCGGCCCCTCCGCGTTCACGGTGACGTCCTGCGAGACCAGCACCGTTTCGCCGGTCGCGGACTGGAAGACGCGCAGGGGATCTCCGGACGCCGGCGAGCTCTGCAGCCCCTGCTCGGTCCAGAAACCCAGGAGGTCCAGCGTGTCGTCGGCGCCGCCGACGACCACCATCTCCGTCCCGCCGCTCACCGCCGCCACCGCGGCGGCGTCGAAGGTGACGCTTCCTGCCACGCTGTCGAGGTCCACCACCTGGATGTTCCGGGTGGCCGCCTGCCGGCCGGGATCCGTGAAGTCGAGCGTATCGGCCGACCCGTCGAGGATCAGGCGGTTGAAGGCGCCGCCCGCGCCGTCGATGGACGCATAGGCCGTCGAGGAGATCTCGAAACGGTCGTTCCGCGCGCCGCCCGTCATCTCGTCGCCGGCGCCGACGTCGATGAAACGGATGATTTCCCCGGTCTCGGCGCTGGCGTCCACCCGGTCCGCCT